>JAFSJY010000064.1 GCA_017449215.1 Acholeplasmatales bacterium
CCTACGCTTAAACCTAGTCTCACGATTTCGGCTCCAAGGTCTCGGTACTAGATGAGATGCTAGCTCTTTCTAGGTCGGACTCCCACCGACTATGTTAAGTGAACCGAACTGGCGCACCCTCCATAACAATTTTTAACGATTTTTGGCTGTTTTTAACGATTTTTGATACGACCATAAAAAATATGACAATGCCTTTTTTAGACCGAGAAAGTTGTGTATAGTTTGGTTAAATTATTTGTTACCTAAGCCATTTAAGCAAAATAAAAAGCAGGGTGAGAAGTCCTGCTTAATATCTTTTTCTTTGCAATTATAATAATCAAACAATTAACGCTTAGATAGTACATCAATTGACAAAAACCGCATAACTACGCCATTTTTATCAAACTCCGGACACATTCCGGACACTAAAAAATACAATTTTTCGGTCTAATTTGCACCTATTAGGCCATTTTTAGACCGCTTCAAAAATCGCACATCAGCAGCGTTTTTTCATTTTTCAGAGAATTATAAACCACTATTATGCAAGAGAGAATTGTGGTGCACGTCTTGCTTTTTATAAATTAATCCAACAAGCTGGACGAACACCTAAACTATTCTCCTTAACATATATGTAGTTATAGGTATTCCCCACAGGAGTAACGTATGAAACAAAGTAAGCATAATCATAATAAGGTGAACGCAACCACCAAAAACTATATCCAGCATATGGATCATCAGTAGAAATCTTTAGGCCTTGACATTTAGCATAATCTGAGCCTTGTGCTTGTCTTGCAATATCATTTGCAAAATAATCTATGTTATTAGCTTCTTGGTATGATAATAAGAATATTTTATCTTCTGTATTATTACATACATAACTATTCGGATCATCTCCTGTTGAAGATTCCGAATTATCTACTATTGTTTTTTCTATTAATATCTTTTGTAAATCATTGAAAGCTATATTATAGAAATTTTCATTTAAGAACTTTCTTATAGTAGATAATTCATAATTATTTGCATAACCTTCTTCGCCATCAATATGAGTAAATGATGATGAACTTGAGCTTGGATAATAATCTTGTGAGTCAAGTAGTAAATTTGCAATAATTAATGCCTTACCATTTTCTTCTTTTAATATATTCCATTCAATTCTATCATAACTGAACCAATAAATTTCATTTGTATTATATCCATTGTTATCTTGATATGTATATATATTATCAGCTGATGAATTATTTGGATAATAAGGTCTATATTGGGTAAAATATACACCTCTATAATCATATATACCATTATTATCAATATCTACATCTTTATAATACATATAATCTTGTTGTGTAGATTCCATATAATATTTATAACTTGTCCATGTAGATTTATCAAATTCAATTCCTAAAAGACTATTTTCTATCGTTGCTTCTACTTTTGTTTGAGGATATGTACCAAAATATATTTTATTTCCATTTTTAATATAAGGTCTAGTAGTAGTTACAGTAATTGTTGTATTAGCTGCAGGCACATTAAATTTATAATTATCTCCAACATATTCTATGTCATCACTTCTACTCCATTTAATTGTATAACCAGAAGGAATATTTGTTGAAGATAAGATAATTTCTGTATCATATTCATATTCATTATCACTTGTTATTCCACTAATAATTACACCAGTAGCTTGATTAACAATTGTAATTGTATATTTATTAATTTCCCAATTTGCTACTAATGTAATATTTGAAGTGCTTGTCCATGTTCCATCTTCTACTTTATTTTCTCCTATAAACCAACCTTTGAATGTATAACCTTCTTTTGTTGGTGTAACTAATGTATATTCAGTATCATATGTTACTTCTTGTGTTGTTGATGATAAAGCATCGCCACTATTAACATCATATGTGATTGTATATTTATTTGCTGTATAAGTTGGAACGCATTCCATTTCAGTAGTTACAGAATCAAATGTATAATTCCATATTCCTGTATAACCATCTTTTGCAGGAACTGAAGGAATATCAGTTAATGCTTCAGAATCCTTAACTAATTTCTTTAATAATTCATTCCCTGAAGCATCCTTAAATGTAACATAATGATAATTATTACCTTTATTAATGATAAGCTTTGCCGTTTTATCAGCTACATCATTATAATTCTTGTTACTATTAGAAAAATGAGCAACTACATCGTAACTTCCAATTTCACTTACATTATCACCTTCAAATGATACTGTTAAGCCTTCTGGTAAATTACCAACAATGCTTGCTGTTTTATTTTGCTCATCATAATCGAAAAGCATATCATTGAACTGAACATTAGTTAAATCATAATCTGCTTTTTCAATTGTCATTTCAGCAGTTAAATCTTTAACATTTTTATACTTGTTGTTAGTATCAGTAAAATGAGCTGTAATAGTATATTTACCAGCGTCAGTTCCCTTTCCTGTATAACTAACAATTAAGTCAGATGGAATATTTCCAGTAATAGTTAATGTCTTTTCAGTTCCATCATATTTGAAGCTTTTTGATTCTAAGCTTAATCCTAATGTAGAAAAATCAGTTTTTTCTTCAGTAGGTTTTGTTATTTCATTTGTATTTGTATTATTAGTATCATTATTATTTGTACCGCTATCACAAGATGCTAGTACGAATATAAATACAAATAATGACAAAGATAATAGTAAAAATCTTTTAGCATTAACCATATAAACGAGCTCCTTTTTAATATATAAATTAAAAAACATAACACGATTATTATACAATATGCGAAAATCTATATCAAGCCAAACAAAATTAAAAACAGGATGTTAAAATCCTGCTTAATGTCATTTTAATTAAAAAATAATTTTAAAAAGGACCACACTTTATTTTTAGATAAGTGTGGTGTACACAATAAATGTACACAATTACGGGAATAGTCTAAGATTTTGTTACAAAAATTAAAAATTTTTCATATGAATAATATTTGCAATTTTTGGCTTAACTAAGCCGTTTTTTCTTATTTATTATTACACTTAGAAAGGGAAATTTTATGTTCATAATTTAATGAAAATTTGTATTTTTTAGCAAAAAATAGCCCTTTTATAATGTACAAAAATTTAATGATAAAATTTCAAAAAAACGGCTTAGGTAAAAGAAAAAAGCGAGGTGAGAAGTCTCGCTTTTTTATAAACAATTACACTTAAATCAAACAAATTCCTATCGCTTAGAGAATTGTGGAGCACGTCTTGCTTTCTTAAGACCGTACTTCTTACGCTCTTTAGCACGTGGATCACGAGTTACTAAACCAGCTGGTTTTAAAATCTTACGATAATCAGGATTTGCTTCCATTAAAGCACGTGTGATACCTAAACGGATTGCACCTGCTTGACCAGTTATACCACCACCAAATACGTTTACTAAAATGTCGAACTTCTCAACATTCTCTGTTAACTCAAGTGGTTGTAAAACATCAAGACGGATAGCTGCTGATGGAATGTAATCCTCAAAAGTTCTACCATTAATTGTGATAGTACCTTTACCTGGACGTAAATATACTCTAGCAACTGAGCTCTTACGACGACCTGTACCTAAATACTGAACTAACTTCTTTGCCATTTTCGTCCCCTCCTTATGCCTTTACCACAAATTCTACTGGTTTTTGTGCTTGATGAGGATGCTCAGCAGATGCATAAACATATAACTGACCTCTCATCTGATCGCCAAGCTTTGTATGAGGTAACATACCCTTTACTGCATGCTCAACGATTCTAGTAGGATACTTAGCCATAACTTCCTTAGCAGTTAATGTTCTAAGACCACCAGTGTACTCTGAGTGATGACGATATAACTTATCATCCCACTTTGTACCAGTTAATTTGATTTTGTCTGCGTTGATGATGATTACATTATCACCGCAATTTACATTTGGAGTGTAAATTGGCTTGTTCTTACCTCTTAATAATGTAGCAGCTGCTGTAGCTAATCTACCTAAAGTAAGACCTGTTGCGTCAATTACATACCAGCCGTGTGTTACTGTTTGATTGTTTGCCATGAATGTCTTATTACTCATGTGTTGTTTTCCTCCTAAAATATTTTAAAATAATATAATTTGAGGGCAATTGTGGATAATTGCTTAAAAATGTACCGAATAAATTTTACGATAGATAAAGTAAAGTGTCAAGAAAAAAATAAAAAGAGTTTCCTTTTTGGAAACCCTTATTAATCATCATCCTCATCAAGTGGCTTTGTCTTAAATACATATTTATCAAATACATCACCAATAATATAGAAAAATGGAATAGTAACAAATAAGAACCAATATGGATGCCATAAATCAAATTGCATACCTAAGAAGCAATATACTGCTGTAACTAAGCATGGATAAACAAACTTTGTGATTTGCTTCTTTACGATAGCTTCAAATATAGACATAACTGCTGGCATCAATACCCAAACTACCCAAGATACTTCCCAAGCATTAAATACAAGTGACCAAACTAAATATGCTGTTAATGTTAATAATAATACAATTGAATCTGTAATAGTTAAGAATACAGATTTTTTCTTATCGAACTTCTCTTCAGATCCATCCTTATTGAAGCATCTAATATGACCATTTTCAATTTTTAATGTTTGACCTTCATCATCAGTAAGAGAAATTGAATTACCATCATTCTTTCTTTCTTCTTCCTTATCCATTGTTCTTTCTCTTATTTCTTCATTAGATTCATTATCATTTAATAGATCATCTAAAGACATATTATATAATCTTGCTAATATAATAAGGTTATCTGTATCAGGAGATGATTCAGCTCTTTCCCACTTAGATACAGCTTGTCTTGATATACCTAACTTATCGGCTAATTCTTCTTGAGAATAACCATTTTCCTTTCTTAACTTTTGTAATCTGTTTGCAATTTCAATATTCATAACATTTTCCTCCTTCAATTTACACCTTAAATTTAACAAAAAATGTCGGTTGCCACTACCAAATCTAGTTTGAAGTTACGCAACTATCGGTTGCAAAACACGTAAAAACGGCTATTTTAGCTAATTTTTAGGTATTCTTTCAATATTTTTTTAACTTCTTCAAAATCTACCTGCTTATTACAAAAATCTTTAACTCTAGCACTACCAGGCATACCTTTTATATACCAAGATACGTGACTTCTCATCTCTAATAATGCTAATTTAGGTCCCTTTAAGCCTAATAACATATCATAATGTCTTAATATTGTTTTATATATTTCCTCATTAGTTGGCTTATCTAATATTATGCCATCCTCTAAATAAGCCTTACATTCTCTAAAAATAAATGGATTACCAAGTGATCCTCTTGCTATAGCTACTGCAGTACATCCAGTTTCATCTAGCATTTGCTTACATGTTTTATAATCAACAATATCACCATTACCAATAACTGGAATATTTACAGCATCTACTACTTCCTTAATATATTTCCAATCAGCTACTCCTGAATAAAATTGGCTCCTAGTTCTTGCATGAAGAGTAATTGCAGAGGCACCAGCCTTTTCAATAAGCTTTGCATTTTCTACACAATTAATATGCTCCATATCCCAGCCTAATCTCATTTTAACAGTGACAGGCTTAGATACTGCCTCTACTACAGCTTTAACAATTTCATATACATTATTAGGGTCTTGTAATAATGCAGCTCCCGCTCCACTTTTTTTAGCTACCTTATTAACAGGACATCCCATATTAATATCGATAATATCACAATCGGAATTCTTATCTAAATAGATCGCTGCCTGGACTAACGATTCCTTATCTCCACCAAAAACCTGCATAGAAATAGGATGTTCAACACTATTTACCTTTGTCATCTTCAATGTCTTGGCATTTTTAAATCCAATAGCCTTATCAGATACCATTTCTGCCACTACTAATCCAGCACCCATTTCCTTACAAAGAATTCTAAATGCCTCATTAGTATTTCCTGCCATCGGAGCTAATACCAATTGGTTAGGAATTTCTATATCTCTAATTTTCCATTTCATTTATTTCACCTAATATCTTTTCAAGCATCTCTGTTGGAAGACCAATTATATTATTTAATGAACCCTCATAATGACTAACTAAGCTTTTACCAATTCCCTGAATTGCATAGCTTCCTGCCTTACCAAATGGTTCTTTTGTATCAATATAATTTCTTATTTCTTCATCAGTTAAATCTCTAAAATATACATCAGATACTTCAACGTCATTATATACTTTTTCCTTATAAATAACACATACTCCACTCATTACCTGATGCTTCTTACCAGATAATTTCTTAAGCATATCAAATGCTTCTTCCTCATTTTTAGGCTTACCATATATTTTATTACCTAAAACAACAATAGTATCACAGCCAATTAATACCTTACCATAATCTAAATCCATATTAATAGATGCTTTTTTATATCCTAATAATTTTACATTCTCATATGGTGTTTTATTTAAATCTATAGTTTCATCTACATCAAAAACCTTAATAGTAAAATCATATCCCATTTTAGATAATAATTCTTTTCTTCTAGGTGATGATGATTTTAAAATAATCTCCATAATAACTCCCTAATCATTCAAGCTAGAATTTACATAATCATCAATAATCTTATGATATTCTGGATATTCTCTCTTAAATGAAATAACATTCTTTCCATCTGTGAAGCAATGGCTACTTTCAGCTCTTACCATCACATCATTAGTGTTTTTATCTCTAATAACATAATCAAAAATCATTTTAACACCAGTATATTTAATAACCTTCATATCAATTAATACATAATCATCAAAATGAACTGGCTTTACATAATCTAACTTTATAGAAACAACTGGAGAAATAATACCAATTTCTTCCATCTTTTTATAGCTTAAACCTAAATTATCTAAAAAGAAAATTCTAGCTTCCTCTAACCATCTTAAATAATTAGAATGGTGAATAACACCCATTTGATCTGTTTCATGATAAAAAGCTTTTCTTTCGTATGTCATCATTTTCAAAACACCTCTTTTTGATTATAAGACTAGAAAACATTTTATTCAACTCAAATTTATTTGTAATTACTTACGTAATTATGTTATAATTAATGAGAATTTTTTTAAACAAGGAGGATTTTATATGGAAAATCTAACAGAACAAGAGATTGTAAGACGTGGAAAGCTAGAAAAATATAAAGAATTAGGAATAGATCCATTTGGACAAAAATATGATGTAACTCATCATAGTATAGAAATTAAAGAAGCTTATGCTGGCAAGACTCATGAGGAGCTAGAGGCATTAAATGTAAATGTTAAGGTTGCAGGTAGAATTATGTTTATCCGTAAGATGGGTAAGGCATCATTCTTCTCAATTCAAGATAAGATGGGTAAAATCCAAATCTATATCAGAAAGGATGATGTAGGTGAGGATATGTACAACCTATTCAAGCTTGCTGATATCGGTGATATCGTAGGTATTGAAGGTGTAGTTATGGTTACACAAACTGGTGAAATCACAGTTAGATGTAAGGAATATACTCATTTAGTAAAGGCATTAAGACCATTACCTGAAAAGTTCCATGGTCTTCAGGATGTTGAAGAAAGATACAGAAGACGTTATCTTGATTTAATCATGAATGAGGATGCTAAGAGAGTAGCTATCCAAAGACCAAGAATTATTAGAGCTATGCAAGAATATTTTGATAATGAAGGATTTATCGAGGTAGAAACACCAGTATTACAAAATATCCAAGGTGGTGCTACTGCTAGACCATTCATTACTCATCATAATGCATTAGATGCTAATTTCTATTTACGTATCGCAACTGAATTACATTTAAAGAGATTATTAGTTGGTGGATTAGAAAGAGTTTATGAAATTGGTAGAATCTTCAGAAATGAAGGTATGGACAAGACTCATAATCCAGAGTTCACAACAGTTGAATTATACCAAGCATATGGTGATTTAAGCTCAATGATGGACTTAAATGAGGGTGTTATTAGATATGCAGCTAATAAGGTAATTGGAAAGACTATTTTCAAGAACCCATTCACTTCTATTGAAAACCCTGAAGAAATGACAGTTGAAAATGGTGGATTAATTGATATTTCTAAGCCATTTAGACGTGTTACTATGTGTGAATTAATTAAGGAAGCTACAGGAGTAGATTTCAAGAATAATAATTATACTCTTGAGGAAGCTACTGCTATCGCTAAGGAGCATAAGGTTCCAGTTGAACCTCACTTTACAGTAGGTCATATTATTAATGCATTCTTCGAGGAATATTGTGAGCACACATTAGTGCAACCTACATTCCTAATGGGACACCCAATTGAAATATCTCCATTAACAAAGAAGGACCCAGAGGATCCTAGATTTGTTCAAAGATTTGAATTATTCATTGGTGGTAAGGAATTCGCTAATGCTTATACTGAATTAAATGACCCAATCGATCAAAGAGAGAGATTCGAGGAACAAATGAAGGAAAAGGCTAAGGGTAACGATGAAGCTAATGAAATGGATGTAGACTTCTGTGAATCATTAGAGTACGGTATGCCTCCTGCTGGTGGTATCGGTATCGGTATTGATAGATTAATCATCTTCTTAACTGAATCTACTACAATTAGAGATGTTATTCTATTCCCTCAAATGAAGACTAGATAATATGGAAGATATCAATATTTTTAAGGATTATGAAGCTTTTATTAAAGAGAATAATGATTTAATCTCTACTTTAATAAAAAACAATTCAAAGGCTATTTCTAGATTCGTTCCTGTTATAAAGGTTGTTGAATATTTATATAATCAGCATTACTTTAAAACCCTAACTGAGGATGAAATGACATTCTTCTCTACAGGCTTTGATTATATATTTGACCAATTTCATTTCATCAATACAATCCTTGAATCTAAATTTAAGGGTAATATAGATGAAATGGAAAAATTTGGAACTACAATTAATCTTCTTCTTTATATTAACGAATTCCAAGGAGAAGCATTAAATTCAAATGATTCAAATGTTAAAAAAGGAATTAAGCTATTAGATGATTTAAGTGAAAAGGTTAATAGCTGCCTAGATAAGAATGAAAATGCACCTGAGGAATATTTCCAGGTATTAAATGATATCTTAGCTAATGTATTTGAAGCTAATGATATTGAAATTCATACAGTAGATGAAATATTCTATGAGGTAGCACTAGAATATAATCTAGAAACTGAAATAGATAATAATGCATTTATTGATTCATTTAATGAAGAAATAAAAAAACATAAGTAGTAAAAAAGTCACTTTAAAGTGACTTTTTTCCTTCTTCTCTTGTTAATGCTTTAATAATACCTTCATATATTTTATTTCTAAATACAATAATCATTATTATTGCAGGTATAGTAACAACTACCATGAATGCCATAATTACAGGAACATCAACATTATTCATTCTTAATGATTGAATTGTAGTTCCAATTAATCTATAGCTTTCTTCATTACTTACAAATGAAGGCCATACATATAGATTCCAGCATTCAACTAGCTTTAATGCAATTAGCGCAATAATAGTTGGTCTAAACATTGGAATTAATATCTTTCTTAAATAATTAAAATCAGATAATCCATCCATCTTAGATGCATAATAAATATTAGCATTAACTGATGAGAAACATTTATATAAAATAAACACAGTTGTAATATTTAATACTGATGGGAATATTAATCCAATATAAGTTGATGTTAATCCTAAATCAACCATAGTTGAATAATTACCAACAATTAAAACCTCACTTGGAATTATAGCCATAACTGAGAATACAACCATTGCGATTCTCTTACCCTTAAATTCAAATTTAGCAAATGCGAATGATGCTAAAATTGAAGCTATAATTGTAAATGCTGTTGTTAATATTGAGAATACTAGCGTATTAACAATAGGTCTTAATGCCGAATAATCCTTAAATACATTTATATAATTCTTAATACCCTCAAATAAATCATCTGTTATAAATAAAGGACCGCTTGCATTATTAAATCCCTCTACTGATGTAAGTGATACATTAATCATCCAATAGAATGGTAAGAATAATACTAATGTACATAATATTAAGAATAAATAAGTAAATATCAATGCTATTACTTTTTTGAAGGTTTTTGTTTGTTTTAATTCAATATCTTCCATACAAGCACCTCCTATCTATCCTTTTTTCTATTGCCAATAACTACTATTAAAGTAAATATTACAATAAAGATAATAGATATTATTAATGCTACTACGGCAGATACACCAGTAGTACTACCAATACCAGAATACATAAAGCCTGTTAAAGTCGTTAAATTGGCTTCTGTTAGGCTTTCTCCACCAAATATACCTATTGCATTATCAAAGTCCTTTAATACTGTTATAGCGCCAGAAAATGTCAAGAATGCATACATTGGTCTAAGCATTGGAATTGTAATCTTATTAAATTGCTTAACATTTGAGCATCCATCAATTTTAGCAGCTACATAATATTCCTTCTTAATAGAATGTAGAGCACTAATTAATATAATTATTTCAAATGGTAACAATCTCCATATGATATATAAGATATAAATAATCAGCTTATAAACATATTTATCAGTTAAGAAATTTATTGGATTGGCTCCAAATAATCCAATAAACCAATTAAATAGGCTTACACTTATTTGATTATTTACGTAAATAATCATTGTAACATAACCAATAATTAAGGCACTTGTTACAAAAGGTATAAAGAATACTGTAGCGAATAATCTATTCAATACCTTTATATTATTTAAAGCAATTGCGATTCCAGTTGCAATAAATAATGAAATAGGAACTGAAATTACTGCTGCTATTAAAGACGTTCCTAATGCTTCTAGGAAATCTGTATTCTTAAATAATTCAACGAAATTAGAAAAGCCAATACCATTATATTCATTAGTGCTAATACTATATCCTTCCATAAAAGAAAAGCTAATGATTTTCACAAATGGTATTACAGTAAAAAACAACAATAACAAAATTGCAGGTAATAAATATAACCAAGCCTTTGTTTGGTTCGCTTTTCTCATATTAGCACCTCCTAATCTAAAATCTTCTTTGCAGCTAATTTACCCATTAGCTTATAGGCATCCTTTGATGGATGTAGATGATCACCTGAATCACAGCCATCCTTAAATTCCCAAACGCCTTCAATATTTTGACCTATTTCAGCTTCAAAATCAATACATTTATAATTACTTCTTAAATTAAAATTAAATTCATTCTTTAATTCTTCTCTAAATGGAGCATATGTTCTCCAATTATAGATTGGTAATAGTGTACCAACATAAACATCTAAATTCAATTCTTTTGCAATATCAATATAATAATTAATACCACCAATTAGCTCATCTACTGTTGGTAAATCACTCATTGGTCTAAAGATATTTACATCCTCTCCAACAGGATGGATTATATCATTTATTCCATGCTGGATAATAATCTTATCCGCACCAGATACAGATGATACCTCATGTCTAAATCTATTAGATCCCTTTAAGCCATATGATTGATATGTAATACATTCATATTGTCTTAATATTCTTGTCCCTGAAACAGCCTTTCTAACAACAGAAATATTCATTATATTGTTTTCTCTTAATGCTAGTAGCATTTCATCTGGCCAATTTTGTGATGTTATAGAATCTCCATAACAAATGACTGCCTTATTAGAATCATCTGTATAAATATCTATATTTGATAAGAAAAATACCCATGATGTAGATTTAGATGTATTAATATCTAACTTCTTATTTTCGATTTGATTACCATAAGCAAAATATCCTTTTGATAATGGTCCAATTATATCTACACCACCTGTAAGATTTACATAATCCTTAATATAAATAGATACAATTAAATATTCATCAGATTCTAAATCAATTTCACATTCATCACTAGTTATAGATTTATGTGGTTCTAAGGTTAAATCTTTTTTACCATTAAATGTTAAATAGGTTATATCCTCTATTGAATCAGATAATGATTTACCTCTTGATATAGCAACTAAATCAATCTTTGAATATTCATTTACACAATAATTATCTAAAGTTATTCTTATTTTATTACCTTTAAAAGGAACCAACACTGGATATCTTAATGTTAAATCTTTAGCATATCTTTGAGGCATTGGCATAACTGTAGATTGGGCATTACCCCACATTGTAACCCACTTCATATTGAAATCTCCTTGAACCGGTATTTATATTCTATATTTTACTCCAAAACATATTTTTTTCAAGATAAATTTAAAATCCTTCCTTGCGGAAGGACTTTAATTATTTTACTTTAATTGGATTAACACTACCATCTGGATTTGGATGCTCATCTAAATACTTTCTAATAATTTCTGGCTTTCCAGATTTGGCACCTGGCTTACATTGAGATAGGTTATCAGCCTTACCTTCAACGATTGCCTCGGCAAAACCTGCACAACCTGGGAATCCACAAGCACCACAGTTGGCATTTGGAAGAATTGCTGTAATATCTTCTATTCTAGTATCAACTTCAACATAGAATACCTTTGCAGCAATAGCAAGTCCTAAACCAAATAATAATCCTAATACAGCAAGTATTAATACTGCCCACAATAAAGTGAATGCACTAACTAATATCATCTTTTTCTTCCTCCTCTAATTCTTCTCTCAACTTTTCTACATCAAACTTTTGCTTGATGGAACAATCACTTACCTGACATGCTCCACAATTTTCTTCACTAATCTTAATATGCTCACATCCCTTAGGAACAGGAGTTTTTCTGTTTCTAACAAATGTTACAAAGAATAATACAATTAAGAATACAATAATTGAAATAGAAATTATAAGAGCAGCAGTCTTTGATATCAAAAACATAATTTTAAATCATTCCTGAGAATCCTAAGAATGCCATAGCCATTAAAGCGGCTGTGATTAAAGCAATAGGAATTCCCTTAAATGCCTTAGGTGCATTAGATGCATCTAAACGATATCTAATAGTTGAGAAAATAACGATTACTAGGCAGAAACCTAAGCCTGTACCAATAGCATTAGCCATTGAGTCTCCGAATGATGCTCCATTATTACCCTCAGCAACACCAAGAACAGCACAGTTAGTTGTAATAAGAGGAAGATAAACTCCTAATGCCTTATATAATGATGGAGAATACTTCTTTATAATCATTTCAAGTAATTGAACTAATGATGCGATAACTAGAATATAAGTTATTGTACTCATGAATTCAATTTCTGCAGCTACTAATAATTGATAAATTGGCCAACAAACGATTGCAGCTAGGATAATAACAACTGTTACGGCAATACCCATACCTAATGCTGCATTAGTCTTTTTAGAAACACCTAAGAAAGGACAAATACCATAGAATCTTGCTAATGTAACATTGTTGATAAGCATTGAATTTGCTACAGCAAGTAAGAATGTAACTATTATACTTAACCAAGTCATACTATGCTACCTCCTTATTCTCTGTTTTTTCTTCTTTAACTTCAGGAGCTGCTTCCTTTACCTCTTCCTTAACAGGTTCAGCAGGAGTTTCCTTAGCTTCAGCCTTTACCTCGGCAGCCGCCTCTGACTTAGCCTCTACTATAGGAGTTGCAGCAGCCTTAGCTTCTTCAGCTTGCTTAGCCTCTAAAGCCTTCTTTTCAGCTAATTCTTTAGCCTTCTTAGCCTTTAATTCTTCAATTCTAGCTCTTTCAGCAGCTAGCTTTTGAGCTTCCTTTCTATTCTTTCTCCAAGCAAGGAATGCAAGTACAAATGCTAATGTTAAGAAACCACCAGCAGATTGTACGAAGATAGGAATAGCATAAGCTTCAGGAATAATATGGAAGATATACTGAGCACCAATTGGAAAATATACACCAAATGATAAAGCACCAGTACCAACTACTTCTCTAATTAATGCGATAACACAAATTGCTAATGTAAATCCGATACCAGCACCTAAGCCATCGAAGAATGAGGCTACAGGTCCATTCTTTGATGCGAATGCTTCTGCTCTACCTAAGATTATACAGTTAACAACAATTAATGATATAAATACACCAAGTGATGAATACAAATCAGGTATAAACGCTTCTGTTAGCATTTTTAGGATTGTAACGAATGTTGCAATAATTAAAATGTAGCAAGGAATCTTAACCTGAGATGGAATAACCTTACGTAATAATGAAATAATTGTATTTGAACCAATTAATGTCAAAATAACTAATAAACCCATACCAATAGCTGCTTCTACTGATTTAGTAGTTGCTAGTGTTGGACACATACCTAATAAAGATACAAATGTTGGGTTTTCAGTAATTATACCAGCAAGAAGGACTGCCTTATTCTTAGAAACACTTTTTGTTTTTTCCATACTAAGCTGCCTCCTTATCTGTTAATGCGATATTAACTAATGTCTTAACTGTAGTAGCACCATAAGTTGCACCACACTTAACATCTACACTAGTTAATTCAGATTCTGTTAATTCCTTACCACTTACTGAATCAGAAGTGAAACCTGCTTCATGCTTTTCAGAACCCTTATTATTGAATGTTTGCTTTACCCATGAAGCTACTGTTGAAGCAAATGATTGATTGTTCTCTAGGAATTCTACCTGGTGAACAATATTATCATTAGAAATAGCTACCATTAATTGAATAGTACCATATGAATTAGAACCCTTAACTGTATAAACATAGCCCAAAACATTACCAGAAGCATCCTTAGCTTCTACTACCTTTAATATTTCAGCTGCCTTACCAGTTGAGCCATTTGCAGTATCATATGTAACCTTTGAATTATTTGAATCATATTCTGAATAAATTGATTGAATTGTTTCGGTTTGCTTTTTAGCTGAATTATCATCAATGATAGGCTTAGTTAATAAATTTAATGATGCTAAAATTGCTGAACAAATTAAAGCAATTGCACCTAAAACTACGGAGATTTTTAAATAATTCTTCATTAGAACCAACCTCCCATCACTGATGCAGATGCTATACAACATACAATTACAAGGCCAATACCTAATCCTAAACATTGCTTCCATGTATATGTATTTGGCTTACCACGCATAAAGTAATCTAATGCAGGAGCGATTGTATTAGCAATTAGAATTGAGAATGCAGCACCTTCTGGATAAGCACCAACAACTCTAATTAATGCAGTAATTGAACCAGCGATTGCACCAAAGGCAACTCGTCCAAATTTAGTTGTAGGAGATGTTACAGGGTCTGTAATCATGAATACAGCTGCGAAAATCACACCACCTGACAATAATTGATATGCCCACATCTTAGCAACGTTGCCTTCATACTTACCTGAATAGCTAGCAACTGCAACAAGCATAACTAATGCAAAGCTTAAGAAATAGCTTAATGCTGATCTTAAATCAGCTGATCTTCTAATGAATAGATATAAGCCACCTACTAAAATTAATAGCTTACATCCTTCACCTAATGTACCACCAATATTGCTACCTAAGAATAAGTCACCTAAATCAAATACCATTGCATTTAAGTTACCCTTAACAGATGCTAAAGGTGTAGCATCAGCAACTATAGTAGAAACATTTGCGGCATTAATCTTAGCACCAAAACAAATAGTAGCGAAGATTCTACCTGCTGCGGCTGGGTTAAAGATATTTTGACCTAAGCCACCAAATAGCATCTTACCAACAACGATACCGAATAATGCACCTAAAATAACTACATAAGGTGAACAATTAGCTGGCATAATTAATGCAAATATCAATGCACTAATTATAGGAGCTAAGAAATTGTTAATTGTATAAATTTCCTTTACCTTAGAAAAACCTTCCTTAGTAAATAATTCCTTAAATTTCATATCCTTAGGCCACTTGATGAATAATGTACATAATAATTCACCACATATCATAGTAGCTAAAGATAATAATATTACGTAAATTCCGCCCCATTTATTATATATCATCGCGAATAATGTAATTGGAATTAAAGCTACAATTACATCACCCATCATTCTAGCGACTGATACATTCTTACGAATATATGGGGAAGTTTGTGGAACTAATTTCATTCCTATACCTCCTAAAGAGCTATTTTCTTGCCCTTACGGCAATACTCAGTTAAATGAATTTTAGAAGTACATGTGTAAGAACACATACCACAAAGAATACAAGATCTAATATTTAGCTTATTCTTTAATGCGTCCTTATCATTATTCTTAACAGCTTGCATAATTTGAACTGGCTGTAATCCAGCAGGACAAGAATATACGCAAGAACCACATCTTACACATGGCTCCTCTTTATACTTCTTCTCATTCATAATAATACAAGATGTACATGTCTTTGTAATAACTGCATCATCTCTTACAAGATTAGCACCCATCATAGGTCCACCAAGGATTAGTACCTTGTTATCTGATTCATCATTATAACCACCACATTGATCAATGATTTCCTTTAATGAAGTACCAATTCTTACACGGAAGTTTGTTGGAATCTTAACACCATCACCAGTACATGTGAAGTTTCTCTTCATAACTGGCTCATTCCATTTAATAGCTCTCCATAATCCAGCGATTGTAGATACATTAAATACCATAATACCAAGCTTTGCAGGTAATACACCAGCTGGTACCTTAATGCCGAGACCAGTCTTAATCATTTCGATTTCCCAGCCTTGTGGATAATAATTACCAACACGCTTAACTGTTACTGGAGCTCCAGGGAATCTTGTTAATTCAGCTGTTAATGTATCAAATAAGTCTTGATACTTCTTCTTAATACAAATAACAACTCTCTTAGCATTGAATGCCTGTAATGCATATAAGCATCCTTGAATAATTCTTCTTGGGTGCTCCATAATCATTCTATGGTCAGCAGATAGATATGGTTCACATTCAATACCATTAATACAAATTGTATCAATAGGATCTGTTGTTTGAAATTTAATATATGTAGGGAAAGATGAACCACCTAAACCAACTAATGAGCACTTCTTTGTTATTTCAACGAAATCCTCTCTTGTTAATTTAGCAATTTCCTCATCTGTTCTTTCCTTAATAGTTTCACAGAATGTATTTTTCTTATCATTCTTGATTTGAATAAATTCTGTTAATTTACCACTTCTATGGAACTTCTTTACTGTTCCAACAACCTCTCCACTTACAGTACTATGGATTGGCTGATCAAAGAATGGACCATGACGTAATCCAATAACCTGTCCCATATCAACATGGTCACCAGGCTTTACAAATGATTCGCCTGTTGCGCATCTTTGATTTGTAATTCCAAGATATACATATTCAGGATCTACATATCTTACTGATGGTAAGCTGTTTGTAAGTCTCTTGTCCTTGTATATTTCTCTAGTCTTTGCTATCACCTTATCTACCTCCTAAAATATTCTTAGCGGCTTGAAGCTTTGATATTCTTTCATCCATTGATTTTCTCAATATTTTTTTATAGGCTTCCTCTTCATCAATATTATATTCATTCATTAAATATAATTTTGCTTTTCTAACAAGCCTTTCTTCATTAATTTTATCCTTATATGCATCTAAGCTATTATTTACATTTTCAAATAATTTCCTATCTCTTTCCATTAAAGGAATTAAATCAGGAATTGAAGATATTCTATTAAAATTAATCATATAAAACCTAGGGGAAGACATTGCATTGAATAATGCTCCATCCTCAGAATTAGGTGTTATATAAATAATACTGCATTTATTAGCATTTATTAGCATATCTATCAGCTGATAATATCCTTTTAGGTAGGTATTTTGAATCAATATAAAATCAGTTGGATGCTTGCATATATAGCTAAATACCTCTTCTGGCTTAATTGATAAGCTTTCAATTTTATAATCAACCTTATCAAATAAGGAATCAAAGGAACGTATAAAGCTAATATCATTAGATAAAATATAAATTTTAATCATAAGAATACACTCCTTTGTGTAATCTAATTAGTTTTTATAAATATGGATGCTTACCCATTAATTCTTTTACTTCGTTTTGAACCTTTAATAATTCTTCTTCATTATCAGCATTTCTTAATGCTCTATCAATCCAGTTAGCAACCTTTCTCATGTCTTCTTCATTGAAGCCTCTAGTTGTAACTGCTGCAGTACCAAGTCTTAAGCCTGAAGTAATTGTAGGCTTTTGAGTATCATTTGGAATTGCATTCTTATTAGTTGTAATATTTACATCATGAAGAATTCTTTCTGCCTTCTTACCAGTAATACCAACTGAACCATAAATATCAACTAAGATTAAATGATTATCAGTACCACCAGAAACTAGCTTATAACCAAGCTTAGTCATTTCATCAGCTAACGCCTTACAATTCTTTACGATTTGCTTAGCGTAATCCTTAAATTCAGGTTGTAATGCTTCCTTAAATGCTACAGCTTTACCAGCGATTACATGCTCAAGTGGCCCACCTTGGCATCCAGGGAATACTGAAGAGTTAATCTTCTTAGCTAATGCTTCATCATTAGTTAAAATCATACCACCACGAGGACCTCTTAAAGTCTTATGTGTAGTAGTTGTAACTAAATCAGCATACTCAATTGGATTTGGATGTAAGCCTGCAGCTACTAAACCAGCGATATGAGCCATATCTACCATGAAGTAGCACTTACGTCCAGCCTTTTCAGTAACCTTATCAGCTACTTCTCTAAACTTCTTGAAATCAATGATTCTTGGATAAGCAGATGCACCAGCAACTATTACATTAGGTAATTCATTTAATGCAATCTCCTCAACCTTATCATAATCAATAAATCCATCATCAGTTAAACCATAGTTAACTGCTTGATACATCTTACCAGAGAAGTTAACTGAATAACCATGAGTTAAATGTCCACCAGCATCTAGTGACATACCCATAATCTTTTCACCTGGTAATAAAATAGCGTTATATGCTGCTAAGTTTGCAGATGCACCTGAATGAGGTTGAACATTTGCGAACTTAGCATTAAATAATTGGCAAGCACGCTCTATTGCTAATGCTTCGATAACATCAACATTCTCGCATCCACCATAATATCTCTTTCCACAGTAGCCTTCAGCATACTTATTTGTTAAGATTGATCCTTGTGCCTCTAATACAGCCTTTGATACAAAGTTTTCAGAAGCAATTAACTCGATATGAGTTCTTTGTCTTTCTAATTCTTTTTCAATTGACTCATATATTTCTTGATCAAATTCTTTTAAATTTTTTGTATTCATACAATCTCCATCCTTTAAATACATATTTTTTACTATTATAACATAATAGTAGGGTTAAATAATAGACTTAAAAAAATAAAATCGAATAAAATTCATATTTGAATGTAAATAACAAAACAAATACACGAAGGATATTGTACAAATCGAACAATTATTCTAAATTCTACGCAAAAATAAAAAGTTGTAAAGGTGTAGCCCTTTACAACTTAGTATTATTAATTATTCTTCAACGAACATAATGATTGCCATAGGTGCAGCGTCACCACGACGGAAACCAGTCTTGATAACTCTTGTATAACCACCATTACGATTTGCATACTTAGGTGCGATTTCAGAGAATAACTTCTGAACTGCAAACTTGCCCTCTTCATCCTTCTCAAAACGAATGAATGAAGCTGCTTGACGGCGTGAAGCTAAAGTGTTTGCCTTACCTAAAGTAACCATCTTATCAGCTAATCTCTTTAATTCCTTAGCCTTTGTTAAAGTAGTCTCGATCTGACCATTAAGAATTAAATCAGTAACTAAGTCACGAAGTAATGCTTTTCTCTGATCTGAACTACGACGTAATCTACTATAAGCCATAATAATTTCTCCTTTTCAGATTAGTTTTTCTTAAAGCTTAATCCCATATCTTCAAGCTTTTCTTTAATTTCCTTCAAAGACTTTCTACCAAGATTTCTAACCTTAATCATATCTTCTTCAGACTTTTCAGAAAGCTGCTGAACTGTATTAATGCCTGCTCTCTTTAAACAGTTGTAAGAACGAACTGTTAAATCTAATTCATCAATTGACATTTCAAGCTTGCGACTTTGACTATCATCATCAGCCTCAATCATGAAATCTGTTTCAGAAGCCTTCTCACTTAATTCAACAACTACCATTAAGTGTTCAATCATCATCTTAGATGCGATTGCTAATGCTTCCTTAGCTGTAATTGAGCCATTTGTTGTTACTTCGATATTTAACTTATCAAAGTTAGCTACATTTACATTCTCTACACGAGTCTTTTCTACATTAAAAGCTACATTAACAATTGGAGTATAGATAGAGTCGATAGCGATAACACCAACACTCTTGCTGAACTCCTTATTCATTACTGAGCTTACAAAACCAACACCACGTCTAACTGTTAAAACCATATGTAGGTTTCCACCAGCTGCAACTGTGGCAATGTGCTGCTCTGGATTAATAATCTTAATATCATTATTATGAATGATATCAGCAGCTGTAACTTCGCCTTCACCCTTTTGAATTTCAACTGTAGCTTCGTAATTAGGATCCTCTGAATCAACAGATAATACTACCTTCTTTAAGTTAAGAATAATAGTAATAACATCCTCGATTACTCCATCAACATTTTGGAATTCATGCTCTGCACCATCAATTTTTACATTAACGAATGCAGCTCCTGGTAATGAAGAGATAAGAGTTCTTCTTAAAGCATTACCTAAAGTAATACCAAAGCCTCTTTCAAGTGGAGAAATTACGAATTTACCGTAAGATCCCTGATCAGCAATCTCTTCAACGCTAGTTCTTGGTTTTTCAAATTTTAAATCTTTCATCAATGGCCTCCTGTTTTATTTATAATTGAATTGTTTTAATAAAAATCTTATTTAATTTATAATTCCAGCCAATCCTAAGTAGGTATTAACCTCTAGGTCTCTTTGGTGGACGACAACCATTGTGTGGAACAGGTGTAACATCTGTAATAGCTGTAATTTCTAATCCTGCTACTGTTAATGAACGAATAGCAGCTTCACGACCTTGACCAGGTCCCTTAACAGAAACTTCAACCTTAGCTACACCTTGGTCTACTGCAGATTTAGCAGCAGCCTCAGCAGCCATTTGTGCAGCAAAAGGAGTTGACTTACGACTACCCTTAAAGCCTAATGCACCAGCACTACTCCAAGAGATAACATTTCCCTGTGGATCAGTGATTGTAACAATTGTATTATTAAATGTCGAATGAATATGAGCAACACCAAGTGGTGAATTTCTCTTTACACGACGCTTTGTAACCTTACGTGCCATAATCCTATTTTCCTCCTATTACTTCTTGTGGTTAGCGATTGTACGCTTTGGTCCCTTACGAGTACGAGCATTTGTCTTAGTTCTCTGTCCTCTAACAGGAAGACCCTTTCTATGACGCATTCCTCTATAGCAACCGATTTCCATTAATCTCTTAATGTTTAAAGCAACTTCTCTACGTAAGTCACCCTCAACCTTAACCTTTGCTACTTCAGAACGAATTGCACCTAATTGTGCTTCAGTTAAATCTTTTGTACGGATGTCTTCAGAAACATTCGCAGCCTTTAAAATATTTTTTGCTGTAGTTTCACCAATACCATAGATGTATTGTAATGAAATTACAATTCTTTTTTCATTTGGAATATCTACTCCTGCAATACGTGCCATAATCTATATATCTCCTAAATTAAAATTTTAGCCTTGTCTCTGCTTGTGCTTTGGGTTTTCGCAAATTACCATTACACGGCCTTTACGCTTAATAACCTTGCACTTATCGCAAATTGGCTTTACAGATGGTCTTACTTTCATCTTAAATTCCTCCAATTTTATTTGTGTCTATAAGTAATTCTTCCACGTGTTAAATCATATGTTGATAACTCAATAGTTACCTTGTCACCTGGTAAAATGCGTATGTTGTTCATGCGGATTTTACCAGAAACGTGGGCTTTAACTTGATGACCATTATCTAATGTAACTATAAACTGTGTGTTTGGAAGTACGTCTTGTACTGTTCCTTCCATTTCAATTACATCATCTTTTTTTGCCATTTATATTTAGCCTCCTAAAATATTAAAGCGTTGTCAAGATTTCATATCCATCCTTACGAACTACAACAGTATGTTCAAAGTGAGCACTTGGCTTACCATCCTTCATAGCTGCTGTCCATCCGTCCTTCAAAATACGAACATCCTTTGTGCCTAAACTAACCATTGGTTCAATCGCAAGTACCATACCCTCTTTTAATACTGGACCAGTACCTGGTGTACCAAAATTAAATATTACGGGGTCTTCATGCATTTCACGGCCTATACCATGACCGGTATACTGGTCTATTATACCATAACCATACTGGTTTATGTAAGCCCCAATCGCAGCTGATACATCACCAAGATGAACACCTTCTCTTACTTTTGATAAGCCTTCATATAATGCTTTCTCAGTAACATCAAGTAATTTCTCCTTATCAGGTGAAACCTTACCAACCTTGTAAGTATAAGCTGAATCTCCATGATATCCCTTAAAACCTGCAACTAAATCGACTGTGACAATGTCACCTTCTTTTAATTTTTGCTTCTTAGAAGGAATACCATGAACAACAACTTCATTTACAGAAGCACATATAGTACATGGATAACCTTCGTAACCTTTACAAGAAGGAACTCCTCCGTTTTCAAGAATTATCTTTTCACAGATTTGATCCAATTCATAAGTGGTTACGCCTGGTTTTACATGCTCTTTTAATGCTTCTAAGCACAATGCAACAATATGACCAGCCTGTTTAAGTAATGCAATTTCTCGCTCACTCTTAACGCTTATCATATTATTTATGCACCTAATACTACCTTAATATCTTCGAAAACCTTCTCAAGTGACTGATCACCATTAACTGTTTTCAAAATATTTTGCTTCTTATAATATTCTAATAATGGTGCTGTGTTTTCATCATATACTGCAAGTCTATTTGTTGCAGTAGCTTCAGTATCATCAGCACGCTGAATTAGTGGTGAGCCACAGTTGTCGCAAACACCAGCAACCTTTGATGGATTGAATTCAACATGGAATGTTGCACCACAAGTCTTACATACTCTTCTACCAACCATTCTTCTAACAAGAATTTCAGCTGGTACATTAACATCTAAAACTGCGTCTAATTTTACATTATTCTTATTTAAGAAAGCATCTAATGCTTCTGCTTGAGCGATTGTTCTAGGGAAACCATCTAATAGGAATCCATTCTTACAATCGTCCTCTAGCAATCTCTCCTCTACGATACCAATTGTTACTTCATCTGGTACTAGAGCACCCTTGTCCATATAGCTCTTCGCTAATAGGCCAAGCTTTGTTTGATTCTTAATTGCAGCACGAAACATGTCGCCTGTAGAAATATGAGGAATATTGTAATACTCTCTAATATTTACAGCTTGTGTACCCTTACCTGCACCTGGTCTACCCATAATTAATAACTTCATTATGTTATACCTCCTAATCTAAGAATCCGGCATAATCCTTAGTCTCAGCTTGTGTTTCAATTTGACGTAATGTTTCAATTGCTACACCTACGACGATGATAATTGATGTACCACCGATTGTTACTGAAGAACCTAAACCGAATGACTTAGAAATAATAATTGGAATTAAAGCTAGAATTACTAAGTATGTTGCACCGATTAATGTTACACGGAATAACATCTTTGATAATTGACGCTTTGTATCCTCACCAGGTCTATAACCTGGGATAAATGCACCTTGCTTCTCTAAGCTTTCAGCGATCTTATCTGGATCTACTTGCATGAAAGAATAGAAGAAACTAAAGAATAAAATCATAATTACATATAATGCAATACCAATTGGCTCAGAAGTTGAGAATACTTGATTAATCCAATAAGCACCTGTTGATGTTTCAGTTGATAAACCTAATACACCAATAACTGTAAGTGGTAATGATAAAATAGTTGAAGCAAAGATTACTGGAATAACATTTGCACTATTTAACTTAATTGGAATATCAGAGCCTTGCTGACCAGCTTGGCGATTTGCATATTGAACAGGAACCTTTCTAACAGCTCCTTCAAACCATACAACACCAACGATAAGTAATACATATAATAAAGTAATAAATATGAAGATAAACATGTTACCAACTGTGAAATTACTTCCTAAATATGTGCTACCTAATGTAGCGAACATTGATGGAATTGAAGAAATGATACCTGCAGAGATAATCATTGAAGAACCATTTCCTGCTCCGTGACGAGTAATTAAATCAGCTAACCACATTGTGAAACATGAACCAGCTGTGATAACTACTGCCATATATAAATAGAATAACCAATATATGTTCTTATATTGTAATACTGATGAAGCTAAAATATTATCTGGCTTAGAGCCTAAGCTAAATACTATTAATAATGCTTGCACCATCGCAACAACGATTGTTGCATATCTTGTCCAACGATTAAGCTTTTGTTTACCAACCTCGCCAGACTCTCCCCATTCCTTAAACTTAGGAATAACGATTTGTAGCATCTGAATAACGATAGATGCAGTGATATATGGTGAAATACCTAATGCTAAGATAGAAAAGTTTGATAAACCTCCACCTGAAAATGCATTTAACACTGTTAAAAAGTCATTTCCAGATACGATGGCCTTAACATTTGTAATATCAATTAGGGGAACTGGAATATAAGTTCCAGCTTTAAATACTAATAATAAAGCAAATGTAATTAATATCTTTAAAACAATCTCACGATTGCTCAAGATAAGCTTTATCTTTGTTAACAAACTAGATCTCCTCTACTTTGCCGCCCTTAGACTCGATAGCCTTTTTAGCTGACTCAGAAAATTTATTAGCCTTTACTGTTAACTTCTTAGTTAATTCACCATTACCTAAAATCTTAATACCATCTTTAACGTCCTTAACTAACTTTGCATTAACGATTGCCTCTACATCAACTGTAGCACCATCTTCAAAGCAGTTTAACTTCTCAACGTTTACAACAGCATATTCTACTCTAGAGATATTCTTAAAACCTCTCTTAGGTAGTCTTTGGAATAATGGTAACTGACCACCTTCGAAACCAGGACGTACTCCACCGCCTGAACGAGAGTTTTGACCCTTAGTACCTCTACCAGCAGTTTTACCAGTACCAGAACCAATACCACGTCCTAAACGCTTCTTGCTATGTCTTGCACCTTCAACAGGCTTTAATTCATTTAACATCTTCGGTACCTCCTATTATTCCTGAACAACCTTTACCATATGTGCAATGGTAACGATCATTCCTTTAATTGCTTCATTTTCTTCTTTAACTACAGTTTGGCCAATCTTTGTAAGACCTAAAGCCTTAGCTGTAG
Source organism: Acholeplasmatales bacterium (assembly GCA_017449215.1). Lineage (GTDB taxonomy): Bacteria > Bacillota_I > Bacilli_A > Acholeplasmatales > Anaeroplasmataceae > Anaeroplasma. The sequence continues at coordinate 25,284 of JAFSJY010000064.1, forward strand.
CAACTTGATTTGGTCTACGACCAATTAAACTCTTAACTAAAGTAATCTTGTACATAGTATTAACCTCTGATTTCCTCAACTGTCTTACCACGTCTTGCAGCAACTTGTTCAACAGTCTCTAATCTCTTTAAGCCTTCTACTGTAGCTCTGATTACATTAATAGGTGTAGCTGAACCTAATGACTTAGAAAGAATATCTGAAATACCAGCTAATTCTACAACAGCACGAACTGGACCACCAGCGATAACTCCGGTACCTTGTGCAGCTGGAGCTAAGAATACTCTACCAGCACCATATACACCAGTTACTTCATGAGGAATTGTAGTATTTACTGTAGCAACAGTAATAATATTCTTCTTTGCTGACTCAACAGCCTTCTTAATTGCATCAGGAACTTCATTAGCCTTACCTGTACCAAAGCCAACTCTACCCTTCTTGTCACCAATAACAACAAGTGCAGCGAATCTAAAGCGTCTACCACCCTTTACAACCTTTGTAACACGGTTGATAGTAACTACTCTTTCTTCGAATTCAGGCTCTTCAACTTCTTTACGTAGCTTTTCATCTTTAACCATAATTCGATTCCTCCTTAGAACTTTAATCCAGCAGCTCTTGCTGCATCAGCTAAAGCCTTAACACGTCCATGGAATACATAACCACCACGGTCAAAAACTACAGCCTCAATCTTTAATGCTAATGCTCTCTTTGCAACTAAAGTACCAACCTTAGCAGCTGCCTCAGCATTGCCACCATTTGCTAGTTTTAAATCTTTATCTAGTGAAGAAGCACTACATAAAGTTTTACCAGTTGTATCATCAATAATTTGAGCATAAATTTGCTTGTTTGAACGGAAAACATTTAGTCTAGGCTTTGCAGCTGTACCAACAATGTTTTGTCTTATACGTAAATGTCTCTTCTGACGAGTTACATTCTTTGAAACCTTATTAATCATATTAGTACTCCTTTCCTACTACTTCTTAGCAGTCTTACCTTCCTTACGACGAATAACTTCGTAATCATACTTAATACCCTTACCCTTGTATGGTTCTGGCTTTCTAACATCACGAATTTCAGCCGCAAATTGACCAACTAATTGCTTATCAATACCACTAATTTCGATATTAGTGTTCTTAGGTAATACTACCTTTAAACCTGCTGGAATGTCGAATTCAACATTGTGTGAATAACCAGCAGAAATTACTAACTTGTTACCTTGTAATGCAGCACGGTAACCTACACCATTAATTTCTAACTTCTTAGTGAAGCCTTCTGATACACCCTTAACCATATTGTTAATTAAGGCACGAGTAGTACCATGAAGTGTCTTCATCTCTTTAGTATCATTTGGACGTTTAACTGCAACCTCTGTTGCACTAACGCTTATTGTCATTTCGTTATTGAACTGAAAGCTAAGCTCTCCCTTAGGGCCCTTTACTGTAACGAAGTTATTATCAGCAACGTTTACTGTAACGCCTGCAGGGATGTTAACTACCTTATTACCAATACGAGACATTTAAAACACCTCTTTCTTTTCTTAAATATTTTTGTTTGATATTACCAAATGTAAGCTACAACTTCTCCACCCATCTTTTGAGCACGAGCGTCCTTGTCAGACATAATGCCCTTAGATGTAGAGATGATAGCTGTACCTAAGCCATTTAAAACTCTTGGTAATTCTTCTGCCTTTGCGTATACACGAAGACTTGGCTTAGAAATTCTCTTTAAACCTCTAATAACTCTTTGGTTATCAGCTGTATACTTTAATGTGATTACTGTTTCGTTCTTCTCATCAGCTGAAGCAGCAAAGTCAGCAATGTAACCTTCAGCCTTTAAAACTGCTAAAATTGCAGTCTTAACATTAGAAGTTGGAACTAAAACAGTCTCACGACGCATTTGATTTGCATTTCTGATACGAGTTAACATATCTGCAATTGGATCATTAACCATAATTCGATTCCTCCTTGTATTTTCCTCAGATTACCAGCTTGACTTTTTAACGCCAGGAATCTGACCCTTGTATGCTAATTCACGGAAACAAATACGGCATAACTTGAACTTACTAATTACAGCATGTGGACGACCACAACGCTCGCAACGAGTATATTCTCTAGCACTATATTTAGGTTTTCTATGATTCTTTACGATCATTGATGTTTTTGCCATAGTTTATATTCCTCTCTTACTTTCTAAAAGGCATACCCATTAAACTTAGTAATGAACGGCCTTCTTCATCTGTACTTGCTGTAGTAACGATAACAATATCCATACCACGAATCTTCTTGATCTTATCAAAGTTAATTTCTGGGAAAATTAACTGTTCCTTTACACCTAAAGTGTAGTTTCCACGACCATCAAATGCGTTTGGATTTACACCACGGAAATCACGAACACGTGGAAGTGAAATTGAAACTAGCTTGTCAAAGAACTGATACATTCTTTCGCCTCTTAAAGTTACCTTGCAGCCGATAGGCATACCTTCACGTAACTTGAAGTTAGCGATAGACTTCTTTGCCTTTGTTACTACTGGCTTTTGACCAGCAATAAGAGTTAATTCCTCAACAGCATCGTCTAATACCTTAGAGTTAGCAACTGCGTCGCCACAACCCATATTAATTACAATCTTCTCTAGCTTAGGGATTTGCATAGAAGATGTATAATTGAACTTGTTAACTAATTCTGCCTTAACAGTATTGTTGTACTTTTCTTGTAAACGATTCATTATAGTATCCTCCTTCCCTAATCCTACTTGAATTCATATCCAGACTTAACAGCAACTCTAACCTTACTACCGTCTTCATTAACCTTAGTATGAACACGAGTTGGCTTGTTAGTCTTAGGATCTAATAACATAACATTAGATGCATCAATTGGAGCCTCAACTTCAATAATGCCACCCTCTTGATTAGCCTGAGTTGGCTTCTGGTGCTTCTTAACTTTATTAACACCTTCAACTACAACCTTGTTTGTAGAAGGATAAACCTTTAAAACTTTACCAGTTGTAGGTACTTTATTACCTTTTTTGTCTGTAGTAAATCTATCTTTACCAGCGATTACTACTACTGTATCTCCAGTTTTAATGTTCATAATTTACCTCCTATAGAACTTCAGGAGCTAATGAGATGATCTTCATGAAATCCTTCTCACGTAATTCCTTAGCTACTGGTCCGAAAATACGAGTACCACGTGGAGTCTTGTCTTCACGAATGATTACTGCTGCATTTTCATCAAACTTAATATATGCACCATTTGGTCTATGTACACCAGCCTTAGTACGAACGATAACGGCTTTTACAACGTCACCCTTCTTAACTGTACCATTTGGAGCTGCTTCCTTAACAGAGCATACAACGATATCACCAACGTTAGCATATCTATGTAATGCACCACCAAGAACCTTAATAATTAATAATTCACGAGCGCCACTGTTATCAGCGACTTTTAATCTTGTTTCCTGCTGAACCATAATAAGTTACCCCCTTATATAGTTTCCTTAACCTTAACTACTTCAACAAGTACATAGTGTACTGTCTTAGATAGAGGTCTAGTTTCCATGAATCTTACAACATCGCCAATCTTAGCTGTATTGTTCTCATCATGTACATGAAACTTAGTTGATTTCTTTGTTCTTTTACCATAAATAGGATGTATACCGAAAGTATCAACAGAAACAACAATTGTCTTATCCATCTTATCAGATACTACTGTACCTTGGAAAAATTTACGAGTATTACGTTCCATGTTGCTTCCTCCTACTTTGAAACCTTGCTAGCATTTTCTTTTTCAGTAATAACTGTCTTCATTCTAGCGATAGTTCTCTTAATTTCACCGATACGAGCTGGCTTTTCAATGTTTCCTAAAGCAGCCTGAAATTTTAAATTGAATAATTCTTCCTTTAAATCAGCGATCTTCTTATTGATTTCTTCAACTGATAAAGCACGAATCTTTGTCATTGTATCTTTCATTGCTCGTCACCTACTTCTTACAAATAATTTTAGTTGTACATGGTAGCTTGTGAGAAGCTAAACGTAAAGCTTCACGTGCGATGTCATCAGCTACACCATCAACTTCAAATAAAATTACATCTTTCTTAACTACTGCAACCCATACTTCTGGAGCACCCTTACCTGAACCCATACGTACAGCTAATGGCTTTTTAGTCTTAGAAATATGAGGGAATACTTTAATCCAAACTTGTCCTTGACGGTTCATCTTACGAGTGATTGCTACTCTGGCAGCCTCTAATTGATTAGAAGTTAACCAACAACCCTCAGTTGCAACGATACCATAAGAACCAAATGCTAATTCAGTACCGCCCTTAGCATGACCAGAGTAATAAACTCTGTGTGGACGACGATACTTTACTCTTTTAGGCATTAACATAATTACTTAGCCTCCTTTGAGTTCTCTTTAGCTGGAGCTGGCTTTCTAACAGCTTTCTTAACAGGCTTCTTTTCTTCGAATGCCTTTGGAGTAATACCAAATACTTCACCCTTATAAATCCAAACCTTAATACCAAGCTTACCATATGTAGTATGAGCTTCAGCTACAGCATAATCTACGTCAGCACGTAAAGTTTGTAGAGGAACTTGTCCTTCATTATAACCTTCTGAACGTGCCATTTCAGCGCCACCTAAACGACCTGAAATTAATGTCTTAGCACCCTTAGCGCCAGACTTCATTGCTCTTTGAATTGCAACCTTCTGAACACGACGGAAAGATGCTCTTGCCTCTAATTGTTCAGCGATTGACTTTGCTACTAATGTAGCATCTAATTCAGGCTTCTTAATTTCAACAACATTAAGAATAATTTCCTTCTTAGTTAAATAAGCTAATTCCTTAACAACCTTGTTCTTAGTTTCAGCTTCTTTACCAATTACAACACCTGGCTTACCAGTGTATAATGTAATCTTAACACGATCCTTATTAGCAGCCTTTAATCTTTCGATTACAACACGTGATACAGCTGCCTTAGCATATACTTCATCAAGGTAGCCACGAATCTTAAGATCTTCGTGTAAAAGATCTGCTACCTTAGTTTTATCAGCATACCAAGATGCATCCCAGTCACGGTTGATACCAACACGTAAACCTACTGGACTAACTTTTTGACCCATGTTTCTACCTCCTACTTGCTTTCTTTCTCAGCTACGATAATAGTAATGTTAGAGAATCTCTTGATGATTACATCACCACGACCCTTAGCACGTGGTAACATTCTCTTCATTCTTAAACCATCATTAACGTATGCTGTCTTAACATATAGATTGTTTACATCCATATTATTATTGTGTTCTGCATTTGCGATAGCAGAATTTAATACTTTTAATACATCCTCAGTAACTTGCTTGTTAGTTAATTTTAGGATTGCCTGTGCTTCAGCTACATCCTTATTACGGATTAGGTCAACAACTAGGCGAGCCTTACGAGGAGTACACTTAACGTTCTTTGCAATTGCTTTTGCTTCCATTTTAGTTTATCTCCCTTATTATTATCTTGATGCTTTCTTATCGTCTGCGTCATGACCACGGTAAGTTCTAGTTGGAGCGAATTCACCTAACTTATGACCTACCATATCTTCTGTAATATATACTGGAACATGCTCACGACCATTGTAAACCGCAATTGTTAAACCAACAAATGATGGGAATACAGTTGATCTACGTGACCAAGTCTGAATTACTTTCTTATCACCAGTCTCATTAGCCTTCTCAACCTTCTTTAATAGATGGTCATCAGCGAATGGACCCTTTTTAATTGAACGAGCCATATTGTTCCCTCCTACTTATCATTTCTTCTACGAACTATTAGTTTGTTAGAAGCTTTCTTATGCTTACGAGTCTTTAAGCCTAATGCTGGCTTGCCCCATGGAGTCATTGGAGAAGGACGACCAACTGGACACTTACCTTCACCACCTCCGTGTGGGTGGTCATTAGGGTTCATAACTGAACCACGAACTTCTGGTCTTAAGCCCATATGACGAGCTCTACCAGCTTTACCAATTCTTACTAATTCATGAGATTCGTTACCTACAACACCGATTGTAGCCTTGCAAGTACCTAAAATCTTTCTAACTTCGCCAGAACCAAGACGAATAATAACATATTGTGATTCACGACCTAAGATTTGAGCAGAAACACCAGCACTACGTGCTAATTGTCCACCCTTACCAGGATGTAATTCAATATTGTGAATTAATGAACCTACTGGAATATTTACGATAGGTAATGCATTACCATCCTTAATATCAGCATTTTCACCAGACATTAACTTTGTTCCTACTGTTAATCCCTTAGGAGCAAGAATATATCTCTTCTCACCATCAGCATATACTAATAAAGCGATATTTGCTGATCTGTTTGGATCGTACTCGATTGACTTAACAGTTGCAGGAACACCGTCCTTGTTTCTCTTAAAGTCAATAATACGATACTTTTGTCTTACACCGCCACCTTGATGACGAACTGTAATCTTTCCTGTATTATTACGTCCACCCTTAGAATTCTTTACAGCTAAAAGTGACTTTTCAGGAGTTGTAGTAGTAATTTCATCAAAAATTAATACTGACATGTTACGTCTACCATTAGACGTTGGCTTATACTTTCTAACTGCCATAGTTAATATTTCCTCCTAATTAAATCTCGAAAGCGTCGATCTTATTACCGTCAGCTAACTTAACGATAGCCTTCTTGTATGCAGGAGTGAATCCTTCATGTTGACCAACTCTTTTATGCTTAGGTAATACGTTGATTGTTGCAACAGATAATACCTTTACTTTAAAAATTTCTTCAACTGCATTCTTAATTTCAATCTTGTTAGCTGACTTAGCTACCTTGAATGTATACTTGTTGAAGTTTTCCTTAAGGCTCATAGACTTTTCAGTAATGATTGGGCCTTGAATAATATCAAATGCTTTAGTCATATTAGTTTAGAACCTCCTCGAAATACTTAATAGCGCCTTCAGATAATACTAAATTCTTGTATACTAATAATTCATATACTGAAGCGTTGTTTGCATATGTATAGAATACATTTGCGATATTTCTAGCTGATAAATTTACTTCTTCAGTAAACTCCTCTTGAGCAACTACAACCATTGTCTTGCCCTCAGCCTTAATATTCTCTAAGAACTTAACGAAATTCTTTGTCTTAACTTCGTCAAACTTAATTGCATCAACAGCGATTAATGCATTCTCATTTACCTTATAAGATAATACGTTCTTTAAAGCTAATCTCTTAACCTTCTTATTTAACTTGAATGCATAGCTTCTTGGTGTAGGACCAAATACTGTTCCACCACCAACCCATTGTGGTGCACGGATAGAACCTTGACGAGCACGACCTGTACCCTTTTGTCTCCAAGGCTTCTTACCACCGCCGCGAACTTCGCTACGGCCCTTAGTATCATGAGTACCTTGTCTCATAGCAGCTCTTTGAGCGTTAACAACATCATAAACTACTTGGTTATTAACATTTTCAATACCAAATACGTTTGCTGATAATTCGATATCTTTTAACTTCTTTCCAGTCTGATCTAATAATGCGATAGTTGGCATGTTAAATCTCCTTTCTACTTAGACGCCTTAACGGCTGTCTTAATTACAACATAACCCTTTTTAGGTCCAGGTACATTACCATGGATTAGGATTAATTCTCTTTCAGTGTCAACCTTAACGATCTTTAAGTTTTGTAATGTTACAGTTACATTACCCATATGACCTGGTAACTTCTTACCCTTAAGGTTACCCTTAATAGCACCCATAGAACCAACTTCTCTATGACAAGCTGATACACCATGAGACATTCTTAAACGTTGATGATTGTAACGCTTAATTGTTCCTGCAAAACCTTTACCCTTTGAAGTACCTTGTACATCAACGATATCGCCTGCAGCGAAAATATCACATTTAATTTCTTGGCCAACATTGTAAGCTGTAAGTTCATTTCCTTGAGCTTCTGAGAAACGGAATTCTCTGATGAAGCGCTTAGGAGCAGTGTTAGCTTTAGCAACGTGACCTAATTCAGGCTTGTTAGCAAGATTTTCTTTCTTGTTAGTTACACCAACCTGAACAGCAACATATCCATCATTTTCAACTGTCTTTTGTTGTAATACTACATTTTCAGAACAGTCAATGATAGTAACTGGCACAATATTACCAGCTGCATCGAAAATTTGAGTCATGCCCAATTTTCTACCTAAGATTCCCTTAGCCATTTGAAATTTCTCCTTTTATCTTTTTAATATTTTTTTACTTCTTTAATACGATGTCTACACCAGAAGGTAGATCAATGTGCATTAAAGCATCAATTGTTTGTGGGTTTGGATCCACAATCTCGATTAATCTCTTATGAGTTCTTCTTTCGAATTGTTCACGAGAATCCTTGTTAACATGAGGTGAACGAAGGATAGTGAATACCTCTTTCTCAGTTGGAAGAGGAATAGGTCCATTTACCTGTGAACCTGTCTTCTTTGCGCTTTCAACGATCTTCTTTGCAGATAAATCTAAAAGCTGATGATCATAAGACTTTAAACGAATTTTGATTTTTTCTTTTGCCATTTTTGTATTTCTCCTTTCGCCTATAATCGTCGTATAGACTTGCTCCATGGAAAAACCTAACACACTGTTAATGACAACACTCTTCGGTGTGTCAGCAACCTTCCACTTCACAGCCATTCATGCTCGATATAGAGCCTTTTCCATTATATCAAAGAAAATTATCAATTGCAACTACTAATTTTTTTATTTTTTTACAAAGAAAAAAGTGAATCCAAAACTAGTTGAATTCACTTATATATATTATATTAATAGGTTAGAACTTTCTAATCTTTCCGTCTAAGCCATGTAATAAAACATAACTTCCATCATCCTTATTCTTTGCTAAGCTCTTAGCATAATCTAAAGCTTCCTTTTGAGTATCAAATAACTTAATTACCTTATCAGAGCCTTGGATAAATACCTTCCACTCTCTACCATCATTATCTCTCTTTGAAACATGATAAGCAGTTTTTCCAGTTGTAGTCTTTTGTGCGCCACTTCTATCTTGAGTAGGTGTCTTAACAGTCATCTTAGACATATCAACCTGCATCTTAGGCTTTGGAGCTGGTTTAGCTGGCTTCTTAGCTGGCTCCTCCTTAGGTGTAGCCTTCACAGTAGTAGCCTTAGTTGGTGCTGCCTTCTTAGGAGCTTCCTTTGCTGCCGCCTTTGGAGCAGCCTTTGTGCTAGGTGACTTCTTTACTGGAGCTGTTGTATCCTTTTTTACTGATGTTGTTGATTTTGTTGCCATAATTTTGGTCCTCCTCAATTATTCCGTTCAAAATTATTATACTTTCATAATCACAAAAAGTAAACATTTTTGAAAAATCATTTAATTAATTTTATCTTCATTCTCATTATGATTAATTAATAGCTTAATAAATTTAATAATTTGATCAAATGCCTCATCCTTATCACCCTTAATATCAAATATAAAGCTAATAACCTTATCCTTATATTCAAGCTTTAATCTATTGTAATGAGGTGCCTCCTTAAATATAAATAAGCCATCCTGCTTTTTAGTATTTTCTAAATCAAATGTGAATTTTAATCTATATCCATCTAATTTATTAATTTCTTGAATTCCAAGCCTATCCGCATATGCCTTCATAAGCTTTTCCTTCATATATAATAGTAGATCATTATCAGGATTACCGAATCTATCTATTAATTCCTCAATTAACGCATTCATAGATTCCTCATCCTTAATTAAATCAATCTTCTTATGAATCTTAATTCTTATATCATCATTGTTAATATATTCCTTAGGAATTGTTCTATTAACAACTGCCACATATTGTCTATCTGGCTTTTCTTCCTTCTTTTCGTCAGTTTCCTTAATATTATCAATTTCTTCTTGTAATATCTTTAAATACATATCGATACCAATAGTATCAATAAAGCCAGATTGCTCCTCTCCTAAAATATCACCAGAGCCTCTAATAGATAAATCTCTCATAGCTATCTTTAAGCCAGAGCCTAATTCATTAAATTCCTTAATAGTAGCTAATCTCTTTTCAGCCTCAGGTGTTAGCATCTTTCTTGGCTCATACATTAAATATGCATAAGCAATCTTAGATGATCTACCAACTCTACCTCTTATTTGATACATCTGAGATAGACCTAATCTATCAGCGTCATGAATAATTAAGGTATTAGTATCAGGCATATCGATACCTGTTTCAATTATTGTAGTACATAATAATACATCATATTTCTTATCAATGAATCCACTAATAATATCCTCAAGCTTTTCCTTTGTTAGCTTACCATGTCCAACACAGATTCTTGCCTCAGGCACTAAATCCTTAAGATGAGCAGCGACATCCTCTATATCCTCAACCTTATTATATAAATAGAAAACCTGTCCACCGCGAGCTAATTCTCTTTCAATAGCGTCAGTAATAATTCTATCATTTCTTTCAATTACATATGTTTGAATTGGATATCTATTTTTAGGTGGTGTTTCAATCATAGATAAATCCTTAATACCCATCATAGACATTTGTAATGTTCTAGGAATAGGTGTTGCTGATAAGGTAATACAGTCTACATTAACCTTTAATTCCTTTATCTTTTCTTTATGAGTAACACCAAATCTTTGTTCCTCATCTATTATTAATAAGCCTAAATCCTTATATTGTATTTCAGCTGATAATAATCTATGAGTACCAACTATTACATCAATATAGCCACCCTTTAAATCCTCAATGATTTTATTTTGTTCCTTCTTAGAAACAAATCTAGATAGCATAGCTACCTTAACACCATATTCTTCCATTCTAGATTTAAATGTATTATAGTGCTGTCTTACTAAAATAGTTGTTGGGGCAAGTACAGCTACCTGCTTACCACCAAATACTGCCTTAAATGCCGCTCTTAGCGCAACCTCAGTTTTACCATATCCAACATCACCACAAATTAATCTATCCATTGGGCGGCTGCTTTCCATATCTCTTTTAACATCCTTAACAGCCTTTTCCTGGTCAGGTGTTAATTCATAATCGAAATCATTTTCGAATTGCTCCTGCTCTTCACTATCCTTAGGATAAGCAAAGCCTTCTGCCTTCATTCTAGATGCATATAAGGCAATAAGCTTTTCAGATATATCATGAACCTTTTTCCTAGCTCTTGCCTTAGCCTTTGCCCATGCTGAATCACCTATAGTATTAATTGTAACTCCCTCAGTACCTGCACCTGCATATTTCATTATTTGGCTTATTTGCTCAAGCGGTACATATAATGCAGATTTACCACCATACATAATATGTAGCATATCTCTTTTAATACCACCTAAATCAGATGTAATAATACCTAAATACTTACCTACACCATAATCATAATGAACAATATAATCACCTATAGTTAATTCATCATATCTAGATATCTTTTGAGCATTCTTATAAATAGATTTATATTTAGCTTTATTATGAGATTTATCATCTCTATCAAAAATAGCTGCCTGATTAATAACAATAAAATCCTCATCAACTAATTCAAAGGCTGGTATATTACCCTTAATATAATTAATTTGACCTTGTGATATCTTATTACAATCATTTATCTTTACTAAAAGACAACCACTTTCCTCTAATAGCTCAGAAAGCTTTTCTCTTCTTTCTTCATTTTCAATAGATACAATTAATCTCTTTCTATTCTTTAAGCTAATTAAATCCTCTCCAATTAGCTTTCTATTGGCATTATAAGGGACAATATCCTTAGAATTGATTTTAATATCAACTCCACCAATATCTCTTACACCCTCAATTAATACATTAGAAATACTTTCTAAAGATTTATAATCCTTAAAGATTTTTAAATCAGCCATAGAATATCCACTCATTCTACCACAGGCATCATTTAAATCTAATACTAGTCTTTGATATGTTTCCTCGCATTTTTTAGGATCAATTAAATATATTTTCTTATTATCACAAAAATCAAAAAGTGATGTATTTGAATCATCAAAGAATCCTAAATATCTAGATAATACACCTAAATTCTTATGTAATGTTAATGATTCAATATCTCTTTTATACATATCATCTTCTATTTGAGATAATTCATAATTATCTAAGAATGAATATATTTTATTCTTAGCTATTTCTAATTCATTATCATCATAGATAAATTCAGAAACTGGTAGGATATTAACATAATCTAGCTTAACAATACTTCTTTGAGTTTCAGAATCAAAATGCTTAATAGTTTCAATTTGATCATCAAAAAAATCAATTCTAACAGGCTTATCATATCCCAAAGGGAATATATCTAAAATAGAACCTCTTCTAGAAAATTCACCTGTATTAGTTACAGTATAGGCATTAATATATCCTATCCTTAATAATGATTCGCAAACAGCTTTAATATCATATTCCTTATCTACTTCTAGCTTAAAACTACTCTTTTTCCATGTTTCCTTCTTCATTTCATATTTAATAGCCCCATGGAAATTAGTAATAATTATTCTTTTCTTTTCATTTACTAATGAGCATAATGTATTTATTCTTTCAAATAAGAAATCACCTGTAGCGGAAATCATTTCACTAGATACTAGCTCATCTGCAGGGAAAAATAATACATCATCAAAATCATATACAGATTGTGATATTTCATCATAATATTTTTGAGCAGAATATAATGTAGGTAAAACGACAAAAATACTTTTACTACCCTTGTAAAAGTCTGAAATAATCAGCATTTGGTTATAGCCATCCGTTGAGCCACCTAGTTTAATTTTATCGTATGCTAATATATTAGCCTCAATCCTCATATTAGCAAAGTATTCATAAATATTCAAAAATAACACCTACCCATAAACAGGAAACAGGACCTAAAAAGGTCCTAAAATCCTGTTAATTATTAATTTGTAGCATCTATAGCTTCCTTAATCATCTTAGGTAACATCTTGCATTCCTCAAGAGAAATTGCAGAAATTGTTACACGAAGTACATTACCCATCGGTATAATATGTATCTTCTTCTTTACTAAATATTCATAAGCCTTATCAGGATTATTTGCAGGAATTGTAATGAAGAATCCACATACAAATGGTAAAGTCTTAAGACCTACCTTCTTTGATTCTTCAATAAATGTATTAGCTCTCTTAGCTAATGTAGTTCTTGATACTGCTAGCTCATCCTCAAATGATTTAGTTAAATCCTTATCAGTTAAAATCTTAGTAACAAGATTAATACCTAAATTAGTAGTATTACTCCACTTAGCTCTAGCTGAGAATTTATTAGCCTTATCAAAATCTACTATATTTTCCTTATTATTAGATACAATGATTTGAGCTCCAATTCTAACACCGTATAAAGCAAATGTCTTAGAACCAGAGAATGCCATAACTACAATCGCAGAATCATTTAGTTTCTTATATTTTCTAATATTTCCTCTAGTTGCGTCAAAGCCTCTAGAATCAAAATCTAAATAAGCCATATCATGTAATAATATGATTGGTGTACCATCTTTAGATAATTCATTCATCATATCAATTACTGAATCCCATTCAGAATCATTCATTGTATATCCTGTAGGATTATGACAAGGGTCATTAATTACAAATAATACTCTACCCTGAGTCTTCTTTAATTCTACACATTTATTCTTTAAATCATCAATATTGAATCCACCCTTATCATTAAATAATGAATAAGTTAAGAAGTCCTGATGATTCTCATAAGCAATCTGCTTATAATTACCCCACATATATGAAGGAACTAAAATCTTATCACCCTCATTTGCATAGTTTGCAAATGTAGATGATAAAGCACCTGTACCACCTGGAGTTGCCATTACAGATGTTATATCCTTAAATTCATTATAATATTGTCTAAATACCCATCTCTTTAAAGAATCATGGAAATCCTTAGATCCTGGAGTAGATGCGTATGCATATTTTTCATCTGTAGATAATAAGCTTAATGCCTTATCAACTGATTTAAAAGAAAATAGCTTTCCTTCCTCATCATATAACATACCAATTGTTGCATTAACAACTGAATTATCCTTTTTCTTTTCTTCCTTTGCGATAGCGCCTAAAGTAATGATATTACTTTTATCTTCCTTTATAACACTTCTTTTAGCTAATAATGTCATGTTAGCACCTCAATTCTTTAATATTGTAGCACTAAAATATTTATAAATAAATAATTAATTAATAAAAAAACATGGCTGACCAATTGGTCAGCCTGGGGGAAGGAGAATGGTTATTCAATGGAAATTGTCTTCTTCTCTACTTTTTCAACAATCTTCTTTTTAACCATAACAGTTAAGATGCCATTCTCCAATTTAGCTGTTACATTATCCATATCAGCGTCTAGGACCTGGAATCCTCTAGAAAAATTATATGTAGAGACAATTTCATGTCTTAAATACTTATTATCTTTATTTTCTTCCTTATTATCTTGCTTAACAGAGATTGTTAATACATCATCCTCAAGCTCGATACTAATATTTTCTTTAGCAATGCCTGGAACCTCCATATTTAGAATATATCCATCATTAGTTTCTTCTAAATCTGCATTACCATTAAATGCATTAAATCCAAAGAAATCATTTAAATCATAATTATAATTTCTTAAATCAAACATAATTAATACCTCCTATAATTATTCAATAACAATTTTCTTCTTTTCTTTAACTTCTGGCTTCTTAGGACATAAGATTACCTCTAAGATACCATTTTCATACTTTGCAGAAATTGATTCTTCATCAAAATCCTCAAATCGAATACTACGTTCATATGCGCATTCACTTCTTTCCTTTACTAAATACTTCTTAGTATTTTCTTCCTTTTCTTCTTTCTTACACTCAGTCTTAATTGTTAATAAAGAATTTTCAAAATCAATTTTGATATCCTCCTTATTAACACCTGGGATTGCAGCGTAGACATGATAATTACCATCCTCTACTGTTACATTAATAGGGAATGATTTCTTATCTCCTTCGTTAAATAAATTGCAATTCATTTGATTTGCTAAGTCATATAATAATTCAAACATAATTTGTTACCGTCCTTTTTCATAATTTATTCGTTAGCACTCTATACACCTCAGTGCTAATTACACTTATAGTATAACACATATTTTAGCACTGTCAACACCTAAGTGCTAATTTTTTTAAAAAAATTTATAAAAAAACGACCATAGTCAATTGACCACGGTCATAATAATCTTTCTATCTCATTTTCATTATAGATAATTATATTATTTTCTTTTAATAGCTTAGCTGTAATACCCATGCCATTAATTTTATTCTTAGTAAATGTACCATCATAAATATAAGTTGAACCACAAGATGGAGAGCCATCCTTTAATACAGCCTTTGTTATATTAGATATTCCAACAAGCTGTAATGCTTGATAAGCACCACTTAAATAATTAGATGTTACATCATTACCTTTATTAGATATTACTAAATCTCCCTTTATTTCGGATGGGTCTCTAGGAATTGATAATCCACCCATAACCTCAGGACATATAGGTATAAGCTCATATTTCTTTTTTAATTCTTCTATTAGTGGATTATAATTATTCTTTCCGTTATATTTACAATTCACTCCTAAAAGACAAGCAGATATTAAAAGCTTTTCCATATTAGAATATTTCTTTTAATCTAATAGTTTGCTTACGATCTGGACCTACAGAGAAGATTACTACCTCAGAATGAGTTAATTCCTCAACCTTTCTAATATAGTTCTTAGCTGCCTCAGGTAATTCATCAAAAGATGTTACATTTGTAATATCTTCCTTCCAGCCTGGTAATGTAACATATAATGGCTTACATTTTTCAAATTCAGCTAATGTTGCAGGAACTGTTGTTACCTTCTTACCATCAATTTCATAAGCATAACAAATCTTAACCTCATCAAGACCTGATAATACATCAAATAGCATTAATGATAAATAATTAATACCAGATACTCTTCTTGCATAATTTAGGGCTACAGCGTCTAACCAGCCAACTCTTCTTGGACGCTTAGTTACTGTACCATATTCGTGACCCCTTTCACGAATATAATGAGCTAAGTCACCTTCGATTTCAGTTGGGAATGGACCTTCACCAACTCTTGTAGTATATGCCTTACAAATACCTAATACATTATTAATATATCTTGGGGCAATACCAGCATTTAGAGGAACAGATGCGGCAGTAGGTGATGATGATGTGACATAAGGATATGTACCATGATCAATACAAAGCATTACACCCTGTGCACCCTCAAATAAAATCTTTGAATTCTTTTCTATTTCTTGCTCTAAAAGCTCAGATGTATCACATACAAAAGGCTTAATCTTCTTACCATATTCAACATACTCATTGTATACAGTATCAAAGTCTAATGTATCTAATCCAAGCATTTTTAATTCCATGTTCTTAATATTTAAAGCATCTCTTAAAGCTACCTTAAATAATTCAGGCTCAATTAAATCAGCGATTCTAATACCAACTCTTGATGCCTTATCAGTATAACAAGGACCAATACCACGCTTTGTAGTACCAATCTTCTTATCACCCTTAAATTGCTCATAAGCGCCATCTAACATTTCATGATAAGGTAAAACTATATGAGCTCTATTTGAAACAAATAGCTGATAGTTCTTAATACCTCTAGCCTCTAATCCAGCTAGCTCCTCTAGCATTTGCTTAGGATTAATAACCATACCATTAGCCATAACATTCTTAATATGTGGACTGAAAATACCAGAAGGAATACTTCTTAAAGCAAACTTCTCTCCATCAAATGTAATAGTATGACCAGCATTGTTACCACCCTGGCTTCTTACTACAACATCAGCCTCTTGAGCTAGATAATCAGTAATCTTTCCTTTTCCTTCGTCGCCCCATTGGCTACCTACAACTACTAAAGTACTCATAATAACTCTCTCCATTCATTTCTTGTACTATTCTATTATAATACTTATAACCTTTAAAACAAATAATTATTTTTATTTATTTGTCTTACCAATAATAGACTTAATATAATTATCATTCATTTTAATTTCTAAGAAGGCATCATTAACCAATTTAATCATTTTATAAACGACATCATAAATCTTATTAATCTTTCTATAATAACCAGAATGACTAATAGAACAATTAGATACTATCTCATCTACCTTTGCTTCGTTATCAATAATATATTCCTTAAGTATCATTAAATAATCATTGCCATATAATTCCTTACCAAAATCGAAAAAAATACAGGCCAAATTCAATATCAATCTATCATGGCCTGTATTCTTCTCTATTAATTTATCTATTACATTTTTACGTCTCTTATTCATAAAAAACTATGCTAAGCATATCTCCTTTCGACATTAAATCTCATAATTAGAATTAAAAGTAGAAAAGAATTCGCTAACACTTATTCCTAAAACAACTGTAATCTTATATAATGTCTTAATTCCAACACTACATTTGCCATTCTCGATATTATGCATCGCCTTTCTAGAAATACCAGCTGCGTTGCATAATTCCTCCTGAGATATTCCCCTTTGCTTTCTTAATTCAGTTATTCTAGTTCCTATTGTAAGTGTTAGTTCCATTTTTGTGTTCCTCTTATGAATAATTATCTATAAAGGGGTATAAAACTACCACGTACTATAATACGCATTTGCTCTATTTTTATAAAAAAATCTAAAATATATTAAAAAACACACCCATGACGAGTGTATTTTTATAAAATTATTTCTTATTCATATATTCACTATAGCTCATATTAAGCATAGTAATCAATGGTGGAGAAACTGATAATCTCTTAATACCTATTTCATAGAATTTTAAGGCTACTTCCTTAATAGAAGCTATTTCACCACATACTGATAAAGGCTTACCACTCTTATTAGCAAATTCTACTACAGGCTTTAATAATTCTATTAGATTATCTACATATTTTGATACATCACTAAAATCCTCTCTACTAATACCATATAGTTCCATAGTTAAATCATTAGTACCAATAGAAATAAAATCAGTCTTAACAAAGTCTGTTACATGCTCTAATGCGTCCTTAGTTTCGAGCATCATACCAATTGAAGGAACGCTATATTCATTTCTTCTAGCGATTTTAATAACCCAATCTCTTAAATATTCAAATTCAGAATTAGAATAAATCATAGGAAACATTATCTTTACTGAATTATTAGTATTTGCCTTCATAAGGGCAGATACCTGAGCCTCAAATATTTCAGGATTCATAATATAATTATTAATTCCCTTTTTATCTGATTGTAAATATTTAATTATCTTATCATCACCAACATCAAATGTTCTAAATGTAATAGGCTTTCCCTTCATCATTTTAACAGCTTCACTATAAATAGAATACTGTTCTAGGAAGGTATAAGGTAAATCAGCATTCATAAATAGCATTTCAGTTCTATATAACCCTATCGCATCAAAATTATATTCATTTGCCTTTAATACCTCAAAGCTATTGGAAACATTAGCTAAGAATTCAAATTCAGGTTCATGAGCAATTGCTGCTTTAGATGTAAATATTCTTTTGCTGTTTTCACCATTAAATAGATCCTCATCCTTTTTGGATGGATTAACATCAATCTCATTAAATCTAGTATCAATAATGATAGTATCATCTGATTCACAATCGATATCTGCTATTACATAAGGAATTTCAAATGAACGACATAAAATTGCAGAATGGGATGTATATCCACCTCTTTTAGCAATTACACCAACAAGACTTTTTCTTCTTTGAATTAATAATGATGGATATAATACATCAGTAACTAAAATATATCTATCATCATCAGAAAAATCATTTCTTTGGCTCATATTTCTAATTAATCTATCAGTAACATCACTAATATCATTAGCTCTTTCTCTTAAATAATTAGATTTAGAGTTTAATAGATTATGAATATATACATCCATAACAGTTTCTACCGCAGCCTCAGCACTTAATCCATCCTGCTCAATCTTATCAGTAACACCCTTTCTTAAAATAGGGTCTACTGCAATCAATCTTTCTGTTTCTAAATAATCTGCTAAATCAGGATTCTTATGCTTCATATCAATAAGCTCATTAGATGTTCTTTGAATTGAATGATTTAGCTTAACAATCTCTATATTCTTAGAAACAAATTTAGTTGATTCATTATTTTCCTTTATTAACTTTAAAGCTTCACCCATTACATATCCATCGGATAGTATTTCATTAATTTTGTATTTCATAAATTATCACTTTATTTCCATTTTATTTAATACATCTAATTTTAAATCTTTAACCATTTCAAGTACTGCCTTAACATTATCATTTCCTAAGGCCTTAGGCTCATGTGCATCCGCACCAATAATTAATTTTAATTTATTAGGATTCTTATCCATATATTCCTTAACAACCTTAAAAAATTCAATATTAGGATATAACCATAAATCTCTATTGTTTTTATCCTTTGAATATTTTAATCCATTAGTATTTATTTCAAAATAAATATCATGCTTAACACATAAATCTATTAGCTTTAAGCAAATTTCCTTTGCCTTATCATCAAATTCATTCTTACCATTAATAGATTTATAATCAAATAAATATAAATCTGGATGTGCTAAATAATCAAATAATTCAGTCTCAATAGCTCTTTTAGCACATTCATAATAACAATCTACATTCTTATAAGTAATATCCTTATATGTATCTAATACTCTTCCTTCTCCATTAAAGAAATGAATACCTAATATCATGTAATCTAATTTACTTCTTAATTTCTTATACCAATCATCATTATTATATAAATATTCAGATTCACAACCCTTATATAATTTAATATTATATTTAGATTTTAGATTATCAATTTCATTTAATAAATTATCAAAGGTATTAATATCCATATTCTCATAACAATAATTCTCTTCCCATTCTTCCTTAGTCATACCATGATTTAAAGGAATAGGGGCATGATCACTAATACCTAGCTCTTCCATATTTAAATTTACAGCCTCTTTAACATAGTCTTCTACATCACCCTTGGCATGGACACAATATTTAGTGTGGGTATGATAATTATTCTTTAACATAGCTTACCTCAATCTCTTCTTTGAATATAAATACATGCATCCAAAAGATACTAATATTTCATTTAATAATTCTATATCTCTAATTTCATTAATTAAGAAATATCTAATTATCTTATCAAAATCATCATTTCCTAATTTATATGATAGCTTACTTAATACATTAATTGTATCATTTAATGATAAATTTAAATAGATACATATAGCAACTGCTAATCCTTTTGATGGAATAGCACTATATCTAAATAAATCATTTAATTTATCAAATTCTACACCTAATTTATTAGCTAAATCATTTATATCGATATTATAATCTAAAAATAATCTAATATTTAATGCATCAACATTATTATGTCTATACATACTATCAATATTATTATAAGCATCATAATTAGTAATAGAATCCTCACAACAAGGAATATCTGGGATCTTAACCTCACCAAGATAGCTTCTAATCTTAATCTTTAATTGTTCCTTATCCATTAATATCACGTCCTATAAAATCTTTATAATTTAATTCTACCTTAATATCATTAAATGCAGTTTTAGTTAATTCTAATTGTGATTCATATATTTCATCTAGCTTATCACTTAATTCAATAAATATATCCTTATATTTTAAATACATATTATATAATTCTTTTTCCTTATCATTCTTCTTATTCTTATCAAAATATTGACTTTCAAGCTTAATAAATAATTCAAAGAATCCAGATAATAAATAATATTTATTTTCAATATTATTATTCTTTTTTATGATATATTCATACGCATCATTAATACATTTAAAATTATCATCATATAATTTATTAATTAAATCATTAGATCTCATTGTGCTATTCTTATTATATTTCCATAAATAAATAGGAACATTTAAAATAGGATGATTAGATGATGTCATAAATAATATTTTAGTAAAATATGAATCCTCACAATATCTTAATCTTTCATTAAATCTAATATTATTATTTATTAAATATTCTCTTTTTAGGAATAAGCCATGCATAAAAATATATAAATCATTCTTATGCTCAGTATACATATATTTATTATCTATTAATACCTCTTCTATGAAGTGACTTAATAGCATATCAAAATCATGTTTCTTTAAAGCATCAATCACATACTTTAATCTATTTTCTATAAATTCATCATCAGCGTCTAAAAATGTAACATATTTAGATTGGCTAATATCAATTCCATATTGTTCTGCCATTCCTTGTGTATTATGAATTTCTGGAATAATATATTCAACATTTATTTTTCTATATCCATTTAAAAAAGATTTACTAAGCTTATAGCCATCAATATCTCCAATGATTAATACTCTAAAATCATTAAAATCTACATCCTGCTTTTCTAATGAATTTAATAAATTCTTTAGATAGCTTTCATCTTCTTTAAATTGAGGAACTATAATATCTAAAAAATACTGCATATACTAATCCTTTCAACATATTTATATTGTATCATATTTAGTTCTTGAATAAAAAGAAAAGAGCTATAGATTATAAAATCCATAGCTCAATATATTAAATAGCAAATTCTCCGTCCTTAAAGATTTGAACAGTCTTACCATCGTATGTTTCACCAACAATGTTTAAGTCACTAGAGCCAATCATGAAATCAACATGAATTACTGAATGATTTAATCCAACGCTCTTAATTTCTTCTTCGCTTAGCTTATCAAAATCCTTAATACAATCATCAAATGCTCTACCAATTGCTAGGTGGCAGCAAGCATTCTCATCATATAATGTTGAATAGAATAAAATACCAGTTCTATTAATTGGAGATGAGAATGGTACTAATGCGATTTCTCCTAAACGAGAAGCACCCTCATCAATAGAAATTAGCTTTTCTAATAATTTCTTCTCCTCAGGCTTTTCTGATAATACCTCTACAATCTTACCATTTTCAAATCTAAAGCCAAAATCAGAAACTACAGAGCCCATTACAGATAAAGGCTTAGTTGAATAAACAACACCATTTGCTGTATTAGGATCTGGAGATGTGAAGCATTCCTCTGTTGGCATATTTGGATTATAAACAATACCAGAAATAGTCTTACCAGCACCTGATTCAAATATTAAGCATTCAGGCTTTTCAATTGTGAAGTTAGTACCTGTTTGTTCTGACTTATAAGTAAACTTCTTAACATTTAAGCTATTTAGCTTATCTGTCTTTTCCTTTAAGAATGCATTATGCAGAACCCAATTTTGGATAGCATCACCATTTACTCTTGTTACCTCTAGGATGGCATCCCATAGCTTATCCATAGCCTTCTTAACTGATAATTCAGGGAATACCTTCTTAGCCCATGCCTCACCTGGAATACCAACGATACACCATTGATACTTATTTTCCATTTGCTCACGATACTTCATAATGATAGGTCCTGTAATCTTTCTTACATTAGTAACCTTTTCCTGATCAACACCAGCTAAAGCATCTGGATTTGATGAATCAATATATAATCTAGCAGGTAATTTTTCTACCTGATATTTTAATTTTTCTTCCTTCCAAGTAGGGAATTCAGATAAAGCCTCTAGCTTAGCATTCTTATATGTTAAGAAGTCTACCTCATCAGATACCCAATCAACTGTTACTAATCTAGCCTTAGCCTTATAAGCTTCCTCTACTAAATACTTTACAAAATAATTGTCATTTACATTAGCTGTAATAATTAAGTCCTGGCCCTTTTGAATATTAACACCAGTTTTAATTGCAAGCTTTGCATATGATCTTAATACAGATTTTTTCATTACTTCTTACTCTCCTCAATAAATTTTTCTATATCATCAACCTCTTTAATAATTTGAGGTGATAGCCACTCAGCACCATTTTCGGTGATTAAAACATCGTCTTCAATTCTAATACCGATGCTTTCCTCTTTAATATATAATCCTGGCTCATTAGAAATAATTGAACCGGCTCTTAGAGGTGTATAATCACATAAGTCATGACAATCAATACCAATATGATGTGATACACCATGATAATAATATTTAGAAACCTCTTCTTCAGTTTTTTCCTTAATTAAACCAATCTTATATAATTCTTCTTTAAAATATTCTCTTAATATTTGATTTAATTCTCTTGTTGTAACACCAGGCTTAGCATTCTTAAAGACAAGCTTTTGTCCATTTAATACAATGTTATAAATAAGCTTTTGTCTTTCAGTATACTTACCTGATATAGGGAATGTTCTAGATATATCTGCACAATAACAATTGTAGCTAGCACCTAAATCAAACAAAATTAAATCTCCATTTTTAGCATATGAATCATTATTTGAATAATGTAGGCAGCATGAATTAGCACCTGATGCGGCAATGGTAGGGAATGAATAGCCTGTAGCTCCATTTGCCTTTATTGCCTGATCAAAATATGATTCTAGCTGATATTCATACATTTCTCCCATATGAGATAATATATTTTTAATACCCTCATTAGTTATTTCTACTGCCTTTTTAAATTCCTTTATTTCAAGCTCATGCTTAATAGTTCTTGCATGCTGAAATAGGATTCTACCATTCTTAATTTGAACATAAGGCATTTTCTTTACAATCTTATCTGCAAAATATGCCTCATATGATAATGGTTCATCATTATTATTAACTTCAATATCTAAATATAATTTATTAAATGTTTGTAATGTATTTGATAATACATCATCAAATGATGAAATATATCTAATATCCTTAATACCAGATATTTTATTTACCTCATCCTTAGATAAAGGAGCACCAACCCATTTAGCCTTAAATTCATCATAAGGATTAATAAATATAATCTCATTTGTTTTATCAATACCCTTAACAAGCATAACGATATTGTTATATTCAACAACACCACATAAATAAAAATAATTTCTATTAATATCAAATCTTACATTATGAGTCTCAATATTATTAGGTCTAGAGAATGATAATAATACTGAGCCCTCCTCCATTTGATCTAATATCTTTTTTCTATTAATACAAAATAATTCACTTTCCATAATAAACTTCCTAAGCTACAGCTAAATCCTTCTTCTTTGCTTTATTCTTAATATCTTCTCTTAAAGATTCAACCATTTCCTTTTCTGAATCTAATTCCTTTTCCTCATCTAATTCAATTTCATCTAAAATATCCTGTAAATGATATTCCTTCTTTAAATATTTCTTAGTTTGGAAACCAATTAATACAGTTAATGTTGAATTAATAATACCTTGAGCAGCTGAATCTATAATAGTTCCTAAGGCAGTTCCTAAGAAAGGAATACCCTCTACTGCTTTACCACCAAATTTAGTAACAGCTGTTGTTGCCATACTACCAGTTGCATTACCAACGCCATAAGCTATTAAGGCATCTACTATTACAGATTGATAAATCTTTGCAAGCTTAGCATCTGATGGTCTATATCCATATAAGAATACAATATCCTTAATTAAGCTTAAATTATATGCGGCAACAAATAATGTATCAACCTTTTCTGATTGAGATAAGGCTGTAGTAATACCAACCTTAAAGGCGTGGTCTCTAATCATCTTATTAGATGCTATTCTAACATCCTTATCATAAATAGCAGTTAATACATTCTTTACTTCCTTATCATTTTTAGTTTGGCGAGCAATGGCAAGCTTTCCAATTAGCTCATCGCTATACCAGCCTACACCTTCAGTGTTAGCCTTTAAATCAATCATCTTATCAGCTATAGAATTTCTTAATTCTCTATTATATTTTTGAGCCTTAGATGCATTTGATGAATCTACATTAGTAATAAATGCCTTCATATTAGAAATCTTAATAACAGGGATTATATATACTACTATATAGATAATTGAAGCTACACCAATACCTACATAACCTGCAATTTGATGTATTTCAAATAATCTCATTACTAAAAAGAATAAAGCTACAAAAATTATAATTCCAATTGAAGCTGCGAATATAAATAAGAATGTTTTAGCAGCCTTAACATTTTCAGGCTTAGAATATTTCTTTTCATATTCCTCTAATGTTAGCTTCTTTTCCTCTTTATTTTTAGCCATTATCTCATCTCCTTACTTAACTCTTAAAATCATGCATTTTAAATATAATTGCTCCTCACTTTGTAAAAGTGCTGGATGATCTGGTGCTTGAATTCTAAAATCTAAGAATTGCACAGTTCTTTTAGCATCATGAGCTGCCTCATTAACCATTTGCATAAATAAATCAGGAGTCATGTGCTGGCTACATGAGAATGTTAATAAATATCCACCAGATTTAATAATCTTCATAGCCTGCATATTTATTTCTTTATATCCTCTATAAGCCTTCTTTATAGAATCCTTATTCTTAGAAAATGCTGGAGGATCCAATATCACAACTGAATACTTATTAACAATATCAGGTGAATGAAGGTAGTCAAATACGTCTACACATTTAGTTTCTAATTGTGTATACCCATTTAATTTAGCATTACTCATTATTTCATCACATGCTCTTTGTGATATATCACACGCATCTACATGCTTTGCACCATATTTACAAGCATGAAGTGCAAATCCACCTACGTTAGAAAATGCATCTAACACTATTTGATCTTTAGCATATAATCTTAAGATATCTCTATTTAGCTTTTGATCTAGAAAATATCCTGTCTTTTGACCATTTTCCATATCTACTATCATATGGATATCATCTTCAACGATTTCAACTCTAGGATCAAATTTACCATATAGGAATCCCTTAGTTTGTTCTAAGCCTTCCTTTTCTCTTGTTGGCATATCGCTTCTTTCATATATTCCCTTACAGCCTGTCAATTCAACTAATATATCAACAATATCTTGCTTTATCATATCCATACCTAAAGACATGAATTGAACAGATAAATAATCACCATATTTATCAACAACTAATCCTGGTAAAAAGTCAGCCTCACTAAATATTAATCTTGTGGCACTCCATCCTAAATTCTTTCTATGCTCAATTGCATAAGCAATTCTCTTTTTAAAGAATTCCTTATCAATCTTTTCGTTTTCATCAAATGATAATATTCTAACCATTATCTTAGAATTAGCATTAAAAAATCCATAACATAAAAATGAACCATCCGATTTATAACAGCTACAAACCTTACCAGACTCAAATTGGCCTTCAAATTTATCTATCTCATTAGAAAATATCCAAGGATATCCATTTAATTTTTCTATTTCTTCATTCTTTTTTAAAATAATCTTTAGCATATTATCAATAAAATATAAATTAAAAAATAAACATAAAATCAATTAATGACCGTTATTTTTAAATAATTTATACTAGAGCCTTTCAATTGTATTATTTTAACATTTTTATGCTATTTCTTCAATAAAAAAGAAAGGGGTGTTAGTTAAAACTAACTACCTCTACTAACCTTCTCAATGTATGTTAAAAAGTCTCTAGCCTTTTGAGTTAAAACCTCTAAATTAAAATATTTCAAAATAGCTCTATATAATTCTTCTCCTTCTAAATCATATTCTTTAACTAAATTCTTAATTTCAGCACTAGGAATATCATAAATTAATCTATCAGAATTAATTCTTAAATAATCAATATTAAATTTACCAGAGCTTGGCCAAATAATAGTATCATATATTTCATCTTCCATAACATATTTACCCTTATTTAATTCTTCTAATATAAATTCTAATGCCTTACCACTAATTTTAGCTACATCAAATATTTCTCTCATTCTAGCCTTTAATGTATTTAATGTAAGTGGAGCTTCTGTTTCTACAATAATTTTAATATCGTTAGAAAGTGTATTACTAATAGCTGAAAAATTATTATACAAATCATCTAATGTAATATGTTTTAAATTTACTGCTCTTTCATAATTAATAGTTTTCATTTATATCCTCCAAATTTATGAAAAAAGTCACTTCTAATATCATTTTATCATAATTATTTTGTATTACATTAATATATTTATATTCAAAACACATTTTTTACCATAATTTTAACGTTTTTCAAATACATTTTTCTAATATACTATAGTTGTATCGAAAGCAAGGCAAAACGTGACCTTTCCCTTCTCATACCAAAACCAATGTTTTGTCTTGTTTTCGAGCATATTATTTTTTTCTCCTATAGCCTTCAAAAGAGGCTTTTTTTGTTGTAGATAAAGAATAACGTTTTCACAAAATTAAGTAAACCTTTTCATAGTTGTTTTTATATTTTTTCACGCTATAATGAATGTGTCCTAAACAAAAGGACTAAAAACATTTTTTCTCTGAGGTTATAGACCTCTTTTTCTTTTTTTATAGGATATTTAAAAATCCGAAGACTCCTTGAATCTTCGGATTTGTTTTTTATTACTTTATAATTGTCTTTCCACCCATATATGGTTGTAAAGCCTTAGGAATAGAAACAGATCCATCCTCATTATAATTATTTTCAAGTACTGCAATTAATCCTCTTGGAGTTGCAAGTACTGTATTATTTAATGTATGAACTAAATATGTACCATTTTCATTCTTAGTTCTAATACCTAAACGTCTTGCTTGTGCATCACCTAAAGTTGAACAAGAACCAACCTCGAAATACTTCTTTTGACGTGGTGACCAAGCCTCAACATCACATGACTTAACCTTTAAGTCAGCTAAATCACCTGAGCAGCACTCTAATGTTCTAACAGGAACATCTAGGCTTCTAAAGAATTCAACAGTATAGCTCCACATCTTGTTATACCATTCCATAGAATCCTCAGGCTTACAGATAACAATCATCTCTTGCTTCTCAAATTGATGAACACGATAAATTCCTCTTTCTTCAATACCATGAGCACCAACTTCCTTTCTGAAGCATGGTGAATATGATGTTAATGTAAGTGGAAGCTCATTTTCCTTAATGATTTGATTTTTAAATCTACCAATCATTGAATGCTCAGATGTACCAATTAAATATAAATCCTCGCCTTCAATCTTATACATCATGTTTTCCATTTCAGCGAAGCTCATAACTCCATTTACTACATCTGAATGAATCATGAATGGTGGAATACAATAAGTGAATCCCTTATCAATCATGAAATCTCTAGCATATGATAGCATTGCAGAATGAAGTCTAGCTACATCACCAATTAAATAATAGAAGCCATTTCCTGATGTTCTACCAGAAGCTTCCTTATCTAAACCATTGAACTTAGCAATGATATCAGCATGATATGGAATTTCATAGCTTGGAACTACTGGCTCACCAAACTTTTCAATTTCAACATTCTCTGAATCATCCTTACCAACTGGTACTGATGAATCAATGATATTTGGAATAACTAGCATCTTCTTATTTAATTCAGCTGCTAGCTCATCAAGCTCAGGCTCAATTTCAGCAATTCTTGCGTTATTTTTAGCAACAGTTTCCTTAATCTTATTAGCTTCTTCAATCTTCTTTTCTCTCATTAAAGCACCAATCTGCTTTGAAAGATCATTACGAGAAGCACGAAGTGATTCAGCCTCTTGCTTATATGCTCTAATTTTTGCATCTAATTCAATTACCTCATCAACTAAAGGTAACTTAGCATCTTGATATTTCTTCTTTATATTTTCCTTTACTATTTCAGGATTTTCTCTTACAAATTTAATATCTAACATAAATAACTCTCCTTATGTTCAATTAATCACAACAATTATTATATCATAATAATAAGTAATTTCAATAAATGAAAAAAGCCCTTGTGGGCTATTCTTCATTTATATTTTCTTCTACTTTTTCTTCTTCATTAGTTTCAGTAGTTGTATTCTCTTCTACAACAGATTCCTCAACAACCTTATTTTCTTCTGCTGCTTCTAGCTTTTTAACTCTTTCAGCTTCCTCAGATTTAATGAATTTATATCCAATATAGCAACCAAGCGCTGCAATTAGAATACCAACGATTACATCAATCCACCAAATTTCCCAAAGGCAATCAGCACTAACTGTATAAACAAGTGTTGATACAATGATATAACAACAAACTAATATTACATTTTTATATTGGTTTTTAAATAATTCCTTCATAATATCAACCTCAATCACATAGTAATATATCATATTTTGCATAAATTCACAACAAAATAAAAAAGTCGAACTCATTATAATCAATAAATTCGAACCTTAATAATTCAATACTGAATCAAATATTAAATGGAATGAATATAATACATTCTCCTCTGATAATTCCAAATCCTTCGCTGCGATTCTTCTACAAATAGATAATGTAGTATCCTGTGCTACTATAAAGAAGAAATCAAAATTAATACCTGAATAATTATTAATTTCATTTTTAACATGCTCAATTAATTTATGGAATTTACCATAATTTTCAGTTCTTCTCCTTCTAATTTCATCCTTATAAAGCTTATTATCTGTAACAAACTGAGAATAATAATTTATATATGAAGTATTTTTTACAAAGAAATCAAAATACTTTCTCCATATTTTATAAATTAATGAAGTCATCTTATCATGTGATGATAAATCATTCTCAGAGTAATCTATATTAAGATATTTAGCAGCCTTAGAATCAATATAAAGGAAGGTTTCAGCTAATAAATTTTCTTTAGTTTTGAAGATTTTATAAATATTAGATTCACTAGTACCAGCAGCCTTAGAAACACCAATAGTACTTATCTTACTAATAGAGCTATTTTTAGACTCTTTAATAACGGATTCTAATATTTTAGTTTTAGTATCCAAACGTATCACCATCCTAGTGAGGACTTACTCACCTATATTCTATAATTATTGAAAATAAAAGTCAACAAAAACCCCATTAATCCAAAGAAAAGAGGACCATTAGTCCTCGTTACTTTCGATGTTTGTGAAATAGCACCCAGATTCCTTTGCTTTAGCCTCCCAAGCATCAGAATCCTTTTGACTTTTCTTTGTTCCTAATCCATTCTTATACATTAATGCTAATCTTTGATAAGCTGGCTTATATCCAGCCTTCGCAGATGATAGCATAAATGTTAATGCATCAGCGTAATTCATTACATTATAATAGCTCATCGCAAGCATATATTTAGCCTTCTCTGAACCATTTAACTTAATCTTGTTCTTATATTTTTGAACCTTAGAAATAGCATAATGATTTGCATAATAGATACATAGCTGATAATCAGCTAATGAATAGCCCATATCAGCTACCTTTTCTAATAGCTTTAGACCCTTCTTTAAATCTAAATCTATTCCATCACCATTCATTAATGCTATACCCATATAAAACATAGCTCTTTTATTTTTCTTTTCTACTAATGATGAAACAATTTCAAAGAATTTAATGTTATTTTCTTCTACTATTTTTCCATATGCATAAAACTCAGCTAATAATAATTCATATTCAGGCTTATCCTTAACAAAATCATATAATTCCTGATATTTATTTTCATCTTCGAATTTTAATTCTAAAAATTCATATTCTTCATCATAATAAAGCTTAATAAATTCTTCTATATTATCACAAGATATATTTATTTCTTTTTCTTCATTTAATAAATAATTCATTTTTATTCTTCACTCAATTCATCTAATTCTAAATGCTGATAATATAGCTCTAATGCCAATATATGAGCAAGATTTAATAATACATCCATATCAATGCTTTGCCATACTCTACCTCTTGGGTTTTCGCAGCAATCAGCTCTAACATAACCAAATGTTTTACCATAGATAGCTATCTTAGCATAAACAATTGCATATACACCATCATTAACCATTTCCTTTAAAACAGGAGATAAAGTAAACATATCCTGAACAATAGAATTTACATTACAAATACCAGTATTAGTATTAATTATTTTTTCTATTTCTGAATTATCATAAACTCTATGATTATGATTTTTACAAAGTGGATGGAAATATTCACAATAAAGCTTCTTATCATCCATTAAGCATAAATGGTCAATCATGAAGTAATTGCCTAAGAAATTAATAGTTTCCTTAATAGTTGTAGCAACATTCTTAGTTCTACTTAAGGCATTAAATACCTTAGAATGTAGATACATTGAGCTTACAACCTTATCTCTTTCTGTCTTTAAATTAATATTAGCGTGCTTTTCAGGAAGATAAATGATAAAGCAGTTTCTACCCTTCATCTTACCTCTATATAATGCCTTATCAGCTAATTCAAATAAATCATCAATCTTAGTGGCATCCTTAGGGAATCTTGAAGAACCGATAGTACAAGTAAGACCCATATCTCTTAGCTTCCTATCCTCAAGTAGATTAGGTGTACCTAAAATTTCATGTAGGAATCTCCATAAATCATCATATTCCTCAACGTCCTCTAATACACCAAAGAATTCATCTCCACCGTATCTACCTAATACTCCTCTTTCCTTAAAAATCTTTCTTAAGGCTTCAGCGTATTGCTTTAAAACACGATCTCCAAATAAGTGGCCAAATCCATCATTGATATATTTGAAATTGTCTAGGTCAATAATAATTAACGCAAATTTTTTATTTTCACTAATTAATTTACCAACATATTCAACAATGACATCTCTATTATATAGATCAGTTAGATTATCTAATCTATCATATTTGTCATCAAAAAACTTCTCATCCATAGAATACACCACCTAAATAAATCGAATATTACAATATTTATGATACTTTAAGTATGATAAATTGTCAAATTATACTATAGTATTTCATTATAAATTCCATCAGAAATTGAATATAGGAAGCCTAAAACATTCTTATTAGTTTTCTTAGCTATTTCATTCATATATGATCTAACCTGAGTCTTATAATAATCCTTATTAATTTCCTTACTTTTATAATCGATGACAATAAAGAAATTCTCTGTTTCTACTAATAAATCTATTTGACCATTAGTATCATTCATTTTAATATCATATTCCTTATAAAACCTAATTGGCTTTTCCTTACATATAGCATCTAAATTATCAATAAATAATTTAACCTTTTTCTTTATATTATCATCTAATCCACTATAATCAGGATTATTAAAATCTAAATCCTCTAATATCTTATGAAGCTTAGTACCATATTTTAATGATAGGGCTGTCTCTCTATCAATAAGATTTTCAATATTATGAGACGCTCTAGCAAAATTATATAATGATGAATCAATCTTTAAATTATCAAAGCTTACATTCATCTCCTTATAATCAGATACCTTTTTGTTAAATACAACTTCCTTATCATCTAATGCCTTATATGATTCAAATGCACTCATCAGCATATCATCATATGTTTTAAATTCTGCCTTATCCTCTTTACTAACATAGTCTACTAGCTTAGTCTCATCACCAAACTTCTCACTTTCGGTAAAGATGACAATACCACATTTAGCTCTAGTTAAGCATACATATAATAATCTTAAGTCCTCATATAGTTGTTCTAATCTATTTACCTCATCCATTTTTTTATTTATGAAATTATCACCATAAATAGATTTAATAGATAAGCCAATATCATCATGATAAGATATAGCATTCCTATCTATCTTACCAACGACACTATCTAATTCAACGAAATAAATATATTTATATTCTAATCCCTTAGATTTATGAATAGTAATTAAATTTACAGCTTCATCATTAAAGGCATCATTAGAATCATATGATATATCTAATTCCTTTCTTAATGACGGAGTATTTAATACATTTAAATATTCATTCATTTCCTTATATGTCCATCCTAATGCCATATAGGTATTAGTATTTTCTAGCATATATAATAATCTCTTTTCAGCACCAATTGGATCATCTAGCTTATAAATATGCTTAAAGAATTCAAATTTATCATATATTTCCTTTATTAATTCATATAAGGATACATAATCCTTTAATAAGCAAATATCTAATAGCTTTTCATCAATATCCTTAATATTATCTGATGTATTTCCATTTAAATAATTTAATATTTCCTGGTCACTAACATTAAATAAAAATGAACGTAATATAGATACCTTATAAATATCTTCCTTAGAGCATAAATAATTAATAATAGAATTTAATACCATTATTTCAGTATTTCTAATAAAAGGCTTAGAAGCCTCACATACTAAAGGAATATTATATTTTTCAGCTATCTTAGAATAGTTATTAAAATATCCCTTATTTCTGACAATAACTGCAAAATCAGAATATTTTAAACCCTTTTCTCTTTCCTTAAATTCAATATCCCTTAATACTCTTTCGAAGTTCTCTTCTACTACATCTATTTTCGCTCTAGCCTTAGGCTTACCATCTACTATTTCCTTATCATTAACATGATAGAATTCAATACCAGGCTCTATATCAGTAAACTTCTTATTTCCAGGATTTAATCTATGCTCATCCTTATAATTAATTCCATCAAAATCAGATGTCATTAATAAATCAAAGATGGAATTAATCTCATTTAATACCTCTACCCTAGATCTAAAATTATCCTTTAAATCTACTCTAGTACCACCATTACCTTTTCCATATTCTTCAAATTTCTTTTTAAAGATATTTGGATTAGCATTTCTAAATCTATAAATAGATTGCTTAACATCTCCAACAACAATTAAATTATTATCAGAAATTAAATTAATTAATTCCTCCTGAATATTAGATGTATCCTGATATTCATCTACATATATTTCAGTAATCTTATTTTTAATGCTTTCTAATACATCCTTATTTTCCTTTAATAGCTTAATTACCATTTTAGCAACATCATTAAATGTAAATGCATTATTCTTATAACAATATTCATTATATTCATTGAATATATCTACACAGATATCTCTAATAATATTTGAATATTTAAGCATATCATTTAAGCTATCTAAAATAGATTTAACTGATTCATTATAATTTAAATATTCAATTAATAAAGGCTTAAATATTAAATGGAATTCACCATTAGGGTTATTTTTACCCGCAAATGGCTTTCTATTTCTTCCAGGTAATGTTGATATATCTAATCTAAAATCCTCTAAATCAGCCCAATTATTAGCTAATAAAATAGGATTAATAAAGCTTCTAAATACAATATCCGCATCCTCATCTATATCAGCATCATAATAAGCCATTTTAATTCTTGTTATAATATCATTCTTTTTATTTTTATAATCATCTAATAATTTATCTATATTAGATTTAGATACATTAAATAAATTATTTAAGAATTCAATTGAATCTACAGAATTATTAACATGTGAATTATAAAAATTAAATAAGGCTTCCTTAAATGCCACATCATCTCTAACAGTTAATAAATCTAATAATTTAATAAATGTAGGATCATCATAATATTTTTCACATACCTCATTTATTATTCCAGATAAAATATATGAATATTGTGTTCCATCTAATATATTAATATCTGATTTTAAACCAAGCTTATATGAATATAGCTTAAAGAAGTTATGACATAATGAATCAAATGTAGAAATATTAGATTGCTCAACAAAATCATATTCATCTACTAATTTAGGATTATTATCTAATTCACCCTTTAAAGCTTCCTTTATCTTCTTTCTAATATCATTCGCAGAGGCATTAGTAAAGGATAATACAATTAAATTCTTAATTGATAATTTTCCTTCCTTAATTCTTTTAATGATTCTGGCAGTTAATACTGATGATTTACCACAGCCAGCACCAGCACTAACAAGCATATTAGCAACACCAGCATCTATTATCTTTTGTTGATCAGGAGTAGGCTTATTCATCTAAATCACCATCCTCTTTAAATGAATAATAACAAATATTCTTATAATTACAGAATTTACAATTGCCCTCTAATGGCTTAATATCAAATTTAGCATTTAATACCTTATTCTTATAATCTAATATTAAATTTATAGTATCATTCATTACCTTATCATATTGTTCCTTATTGATATTTCCGCTTCCCTTTTTATTACCACTAATATCAAAAGGTAATGTAGAATTATCCTCCTTATATCCATATGGCTTAAATAATTTACCATTATTCATTAATTCTAAATCCTTTAAATTCTTAGGCATTATTCTTTGATAAAATACACCAGCGAAGCTTTCATAATTAACATCTAAGAATAATAAATAAATGAATAATTGATATTTCTTATAATAATCACTATTCTTCTTATCAGAATCCTCTGATGGATCATTTTGAATACTAATTTTAGAACCACTTTTATAATCGATAACTATCTTCTTACCATCCTTATCCATTACCTTATCTATTTTTCCAGATAAAATAATAGAATCATCATTTGGTAATATTATTTCCTTTTCTATTTCAGTTCCAATAAGCTTTATGTTATAGGTATCATTTTCTGATTCTATTTCTTCTATTAGCTTATTTAATATATTTTCATATTTAGATTTATATGGCTCTCTTAGAGAAAATAATTCCTTTTTATTATTCTTATTATATTCATCGATAGCCATATCTAGTGTATAGCTCTTATTCTTAAAATAGTTTTCTAAGAATAAATGTAGTACATTACCTACATCTACAGTATTCTTATATACTCTTAGGCCTAATACGTAATTACAGAAAAAGCTAAAAGGACAGCTATAA
The DNA here is from genome assembly GCA_017449215.1 of Acholeplasmatales bacterium. Classification (GTDB taxonomy): domain Bacteria; phylum Bacillota_I; class Bacilli_A; order Acholeplasmatales; family Anaeroplasmataceae; genus Anaeroplasma. The sequence goes on from JAFSJY010000064.1 coordinate 60,854, forward strand.
TACTGTTCTAATTTAGAATATGATATTTTTAATTTACCATTATCTAATAATAAATCATGGATTGTTTTAGGATTAATTAATGTAAAGCTTGAATTATATTTATTAATATCTCCAAACATTTTTCTATAAAAGCTTAAATATTCATTATCTAATCCAGTCATTAGCTTCTTTTCAAATGCCTTATTATAATCTAATTTAGCTCTTTCCATTGAATACTTAAATTTATAATCATTATCCACATTAAATTCAACAATACCATCTAATAAATCACTCTCTACATATTTATTAGAAATACCATTTAATGAATAGCTTATATATAATTCATTCATTGATTGAATTGAATTAATAAAATATTCCTTTTCCTTTTTATTTTCCTTAAATGATGTATTTATATTAATTGATTCTAAAATATTATCATCATAATATAAATCATCCTTATGGATAGTAGGAATATTTTTAAATGTAAATCCAACAATAAATGTATATTTATACATTGGATTAATAGAATTAGCACCTCTTACCCTAATACCAGTATTTTTCTTTCTTAAGGCACAATTGCTTAATTCATCTATTAAATCATCCTTAGTAAAATCTATTTCTACAAGCTTGTTATAGCAATTAACAAATGCATTTCTTATATCATTATCCTTTAATGATGATAAATCTATTGAATCTAAATCAATATTGTCAATTAATGCCTTAACCTTAGGAATAGAATATAATGATTCAGCTCTATCATATGATACTGGAATGCCATAAAAGCTAAATACATTTTCAATTATTCCTAAATATTCAGAATCACCAATATAAATAATAAAATCATCAAATGAATATAGATTATTATCCTTATATATCTTAACAATTCTTCCCGCTAAAGCCTCTACCTCTTCTATGATATCCTGATATTTATATGCATGAATATTATTATTCTTTTCATATTCAAAATTAATATATTCATAATCCTTTAATGCATATTCTAATAATCTAGATGGCTTAGTAGCTAATATTATTCTTTTATTATATTTTTTCTTATCATGATAATATTTTTTAAGCTCATTTCTTAATTCATTATTATCATTTAAAATATCACCTATTATTAATGATTCATAAATTAATTTAGATCTATCATATTTCAAATTATATTTATGCTTTATTAAATATATAGCAATATCATCATAGTAGCCTAATAAATCGTTCTCTGCCTCTTTTACAGATTTAAATGTAACATCGGCAATAAAATCCATTTCAGATAGAATCATCATCTTAGTATCACTATCAGTAATAACAATACATGGCTCTTCTAATATTAAATTCATTAGCTTATTTAAATTAGACACGATTCTATCTCCCTTCTTAATTTAAAATATTTTCAAATATTCTATAATTTGCAGACTTCTCTTCATTCTCGTCTGGTATAGCAAAGATAATCATTTTAAAATATTTTTTATATTCATCACAGATTAATTTGAATGCCTTAGCATTAACTAATGTATTATTTGAAAATGCACCACAGCCAAATGCACCTAATATTAATATTTCTATATCATTATCTAAGGCTACCTCAAATATGTTTTTAATTCTAGTTAGAATAATATTATATAAATCATTATCACTAATTTGTTCATTTCTTAAATTAGGAGCTGATGATGATATTATATTTATCTTATACCAATCATTTTTATCTAATAATGTATTTTCCTTATCATCATTTTTAAATACTAATACATTAGGTGAATATATTATTCTATCTGAATATAAATTACCTAGCTGCTTATGATATCCATAAAATGATTCATATAAATTACCACTTTCATCATTTAAGCATTTATATAATGTAGATGCTCGGCAAATTGATTCCTCCTGAGCATTGGCCCCAGTTAATACTCCACCACCTGGATGAGTACCTGATGCAAAATTTAAAAGAGCTACATTACCTAATTTAGCATATTTTTTAGCTGCGTCTAATGATGATAATCTTTCAAATATTAGCTTTGAATCATCAGATATATTTTTCTTATTTGATTCAAAACCTTCTAAATATAATTTAGTATTCTTCTTTGTTTCCTTAATAGATTTAATTAATGATTTATCATTCATATATAAATCTCTAGTATTCTTAAATGCTTGGACTCTCATATCTCTATCCTTTAATGTATCTCCAAGCTTTACTATATCATTTATATTTCTTTTCCAATCATTAATGTATTTATAATGAACATCATTAAATACCTTATATATTTCATCATCATAACAATAAATATAGACATATGCTAAATCATTATCGTGAATTCTTTTATAATCATATATTGTTGATATAGCGATATTCGCAGCTAATTCATAAGGATAATTATATAATCCAGTAGATAATGCTGGAAAAGCAATTGTTAAGCAATTATTATTAATTGCTAGATTTAATGAATTAATATAAGCAGATGCTAATAATAAATCATCATCTCTATTATCCTTATAAATTGGTCCTACTGCATGTATTATGTATTTTGAATTTAATTTAAATCCAGGAGTAATAACAGCATTACCAGGTGCACAATAGCCTTGCTTACTTAAGGCTTCCTTTAATTCATCATAGCCAGCAGCATTAAAGATAGCACCACATTCACCACTTGATGGGGCAAGCCTTGAATTCGCAGCACATACTATCGCGTCTGTAATAGCATTTGTTATGTCTCCCTTAACAATTATTATCTTCATAATTAATCCTTATTTTTTAATTCTTCAAATTTTAAAGCCATAGTAGGATTATTCTTAGTTAATTTCTTAATACTTAAATCCTGAGCCTTATCATTAGCTAATCTTAAATTATTTTCAGATGATAATAAGGCTTCCTTCGTTTTAGTTAAATGATCTATAGTCTTATCTATTTCTTCTATTGCTTTAGCAAACTTTTCACTAGCTATTCTATAATTTCTACCAAACTTATCCTTAAAATCATCCATCGCCTCTTCAAAATGAGTAATATCTAGATTTTGAGCTCTAGCCACTGCTAATTCCTGCTTATATGATAAAGAATTTAAGGCAGCATTTCTTAATAATGTAATCATAGGAATAAAGAATTGTGGTCTTATTACATACATCTTTGGATATTTATATGATACATCTACAATTCCTTGATTATATAATTCATTATTAGCCTCTAGCATAGATACTAATACAGCATATTCACAATTCTTTTCATTTCTATCCTTATCTAATTCCTTAAGGAAATCCTCATTCTTATGCTTAGTAGCAGTTTCAGACATTTCATTTTTCATTTCAAACATAATAGAAATGAATTCAGTACCATCCTTAGATTCTCTAAAGATATAATCACCCTTACTGCCACTTTTAGCATCATTATCCTTTTCAAAATATGCTTCAGGGAAGGCAGTCATTCTTATTTGATTAAATGATATTTCGCAATGCTGTTCTAATGTCTCTCCAATCATCTTAGTAGACATCTTTGATTTTAAATCCTTATAATAAGCTATTTCTACATCCTTATCATGTAGCTTATTTTCATATTCATTCTTAATATTATTTTCTTTAACAATAGCTAAATTTCTTTGGTTTTCCTTTTCACCATTTAATCTTTCTATTTCTAAATCCTTTTTATTTAATTCTTCATTCTTTTTAGAAATAGCTTCATTTACTGCAAGATCCATGTCCTTCTTACTATTATCAAGCATATGCTTTAAATTATTAATATCAGTGTTTAATTTATTAATTTCATTATTCTTTAAAGCTAATGCCTCATTAACTGCCATACTCTTCTCTTTATCAGCATATTCTAATTTTGATTTTAAAGAATTTATTTCATCATTTAATTTAGATAAATCTAGATTATATTGATTTACTAATTTAGATTTTTCCAAATCAATAATATTCTTTTGATTTTCCTTTAAATTCTTTTCTCTTTCTTCTAATTCCTTATGAAATTCAACATTCTTAACCTGAGATAATAATAAAGCATATTCAGATTCATCAACACTAAAAACCTTACCACAATGTGGACATTTAATTTCGTTCATTACCGTCACCTCAACATACTAATATTTTACAATATTTTAACTACACATAAAATTACAAATTTTATGATTTATTGAAATCGGGATTTCCATAAAAATAAGTGATAAATAAAAATAGCAGATACGAATAAACGTAAATGCTATTATAAATATTATTTAAAATTTAACTGTTCTAGATTCTTTTCCAAATTCAGAAAATATAGCTTCTCCACCATCGAAATAATATACCTCTGTATTTCCATCATTTTCACTATACATTCCTCTTAAGCCAGGATTCTTATCTAGCATATCCTTCTTTGCCTCAAATCTATCATCTAAAACAAGCTTACCTCTAACTCTAATCCATTTACCATCCTTAAATGCACATAACTCTACGTTAGGATTTCTCTTAATTTGGTTAGATACATCCTTTACCTTACCTGTTTGAATATATAATTTATTTTCAAATAATTCAAATGTACCAAACGGTCTTACTCTTGGCTTATCTCCATCAACTGTCGCTAAATAATATACTCCACAGTCTTTAACAAAATTTAGAATCTCATTCATTATTTTTTTCCTCCAATTTATATGATAATAATTCTAATGTTATTGCATTAGCGTAATACATAAGTGTAGATATTTCGTTTGTTTCCCATACCTTACCATTTCTTTTTATAGCAAATATCAAATATCCATATATTTCCTCATGATGCTTTAATCTTGTCATCAAAAGTGATGCTAAGCCTAATTTCTTTATATCCTCACCAAAGCTTAGCTTTAATACATCAGGTCTATATTCTATTTGAGCACGCTCATTTTTAAATATTACATTAGACATATCCGCTCTTTCACTATATTTTTCTAATGTGCATATATCATATAAGCAATTATGTTTATCTATAAAGAATATATTATTTAGATTTAGATTATCTCTTATATATTCGGATATATCCATAATCTTTTGATTATTATCAACATTTGAATTAAATATGATATTTATATTAGACATCATAGTAGGTACATCATCATTATACATCTTTTGGATAACTAAATCCTTATGCTTCTCATGAACATAGATTATATAGCAGTTTCTACCCTTTGTTTTACCTCTATATAATGTCTTATCAGCCATTAGAAATAATTCATTAAAATCTTTAGCATTATCTGGATATAGAGCACAGCCTATTGTTCCAGTAACATATATTTCTAAATCCTTCGTTGCCTTATGAGTCTTTCTAAATACAGCACCAGTATGATACATATCATCAAAATAGTCATGCAATAAATCATAACTATTCTTTCCAAATAAAACTATAATGAATTCATCTCCACCAAATCGTCCAACAAGACCAATATCACCAACAAAGTTAATTAAATCATTAGCAACATGTTCTAATACATAATCTCCAATGGCATGACCATATTTATCATTTACTGATTTGAAATCATCAAGGTCTACTATAGCCATAGAAAAAGGAATGTTGTTATCAATTAAATGCTTAATATATTCAAGCATATATTTTCTATTAATTAATCCTGTTAACGAATCTACAACATATTCTATTTTATTTACTTTTAAAATATCAGAAAAATAATCACTATTCTTAAGCTTTTCTTCTGTATACATAAATAACACCTATCTTCTTTTTTATCGTTAATAATATAAGAATATTATAAATGATAATATTACAAAATGAAAGAAAATATAAATAAGAAAAAAGAAAAAGACCTATTGCTAGGTCTAATCTTCCGCTACTTTTTTGTGTAACTTTATTGCTAACGGCTAGCCGAAAGTTTATTTTTAAATTATACCTTCATCAATTAATATATTTATCAGTTTAACTTGTCTTTCAAAACAATGAACATCTCTTACTGAAGCTCCATTATGATTATTACTTAAATTAGTTTCTATTGCTTTTTTAGCATCTACAAATTCTAATACAAATTCTTCCTCTATTTCATCATTATCCAATGATTGACCTAAAATATTATTTGTAACATCACATAAGTAATAATAATTTTCTTGAATAAATATATCTTCAATTTTCCCATTTTCTTTTCTGATTACTAAGCCATATTCTTTTATTGAATCCTTGATAACTTCAAGTCCAACTTCTTCTTTAACCTCTCTTATTAAAGCATCTTCTTTAGTTTCATTAGATTCAATGCCACCACCTGGAAATTGGTAATAGTTATATTTTTTAGAATATACCAATGCAATTTTATTGTCTTTTATAATTATCGCTCTTGCAGATGGTCTTTTGCCAACAGTTCCATTTTCTTTATAATTTTTATAATCTATTTCAAATAATAGTCTCATAAATCATCTTCTTTCTCAAATGTTTTCTATTTTTCATCATAATTGATATTATTTCTTCATCTTTTCTCAAAAACTATTCAAAGGAAAGCTTAAGTTGTAAACCTAAGCCTTTTGCTATTTTTTTTAGCATTCTTACTGAAGGATTCATGCATCCTCTTTCAATTTTCGATAAATCTGATTGATCTATTCCTGCTTTCATTGCTAATTCTTCTTGTGACATGAATTGCTCTAACCTCTTTTGCTTTATTTGATAGCCTATAACAAAATTTGAAATATCGGTATCATCATATTCATTCGTCACATCAACACCATCTTCATAGACAGTTTCTCCTTCGATATCTAATTCATCATTCCATACAACTCCTCCGCCTATTAAATGTCCTTTTAAAAATAGTTTTCTATCTTTTAAAGCATTCAATTGTGGAAACTTTTTGGCTAAAGTTAAGATATCATATCTTTTAACAGAACCATCAATAAAAAATAAATCAAATAAAGTTTTTTCTTTTAAAATCAATTTAATAGCTTCAATCATAATTACTGTAGTGGTGGAAGCTTTTTATAAACTTCACTATCCCACATCTCCTTTAATTCATTTTTTTACTTCAAAATAAATTCTTTTACTAATGATGCACCATTTTTAGGGAAGATTCCTTTATATATTTCACCATTTTCAATATAGAAAATAGCTTCATATTCTCCGTATATAGCATGAATATGTGGCGGATTATGTTCTTTACTAGTCAAATGCATCAATATAATAATACCATAAAATGACGAAATCGTCGGCATACTCCATCTCCTTTCAATACTTATTATAGGGGATATATACCCTATTGTCAAGAATAAAGAAAAAGACCTATTGTTAGGTCTCTATCTTTCGCTACTTTTTATGTAACATTTATGCAAAACAGGTTTGTCTTGCGACAAATCGTTTTGATTTTACAGATGGCAGGACCAGCTAGATTCGAACTAGCGCATGAGGGAGTCAAAGTCCCTTGCCTTACCGCTTGGCTATGATCCTATTTAAGGACTTATTTTTTTGTCCTTAATCATTGTACAAGATATTAATTACTTTTGCAAGTATTAATTTAATCTTCTGGATTACTATTTTTATATTCTTGGACTAATTTATTGACATCATCCAAAAATAAAGGTAATTTATCCCAAGAACCCAAGGATGCACCTGAAGCTTTTGCGTGTCCACCACCGCCCCACTTCTCGGCAAGCTTATTAATAATAGGTCCTCTACTTCTTAATCTTATTCTTATTTCACCAGGATATTCAATAAATAAAGCCCATACAGGACATTCCTTTATAGTGGAAATTGTTGATACCTGATTTGCTGCTTCCTCATTAGTAACACCAAATTCTTCAATAATGTTTCTAGGCATTTTTAAATATGCAAAGCCTTCTTTTGTTGTTTCAAAATGAGTTAAGCAATATCCCTTTAGTTTTAATGATGCTAAAGATTCAACAGATAATTTATTATCAATATATCCTAAGCTAATACCAGAATCAACTAATTCACCAGCAGCTAGGAATGTATCCTTCTTAACACTATCAAATCTAAATCTACCTGTATCAGTAAGAATACCTACATATAAAGCCTCTGCAGCCTTTGGTGTCATTTTTAATTCATCCTTAAATTTTTCGTAAAATTCAGTGATGATTTGAGCACACGCAGGAGATTTATCATCTACATATTCATAATCACAGAATGAATCAACATTAATATGATGATCAATTTTAATTGTATAATCACAATTCTTAAATCTTTGATCAGATACTCTATCTCCATTAGCTATATCAACACAAATACCAAGTGAGCCTTTAAAATCCTCATCCTTTGCCATTTCTGGCTTTCCAATAAATGAAACATAATCACTTACCTCTCCAGTAACGATTACTTTCTTTTCTGGATATGTTTCCTTTATTATTCTAGCTAAACCATATTGGCTACCAATACAATCTCCATCTGGTCTAACATGTCCAAAGATTAATATTTTATTATATTCCTTTATCTTATTTAATATAAATTCCATATTACTCCCTTCTAAAGAGGGTAATCCTCTCTTAGCTCGGCAAGATACCATTCAGTTAATTCCTTCTCGGTTGGGTTTGTTTTATCGCCCTTATACCAAGTTTTAGTACCTTCAAATTTATGATTATTATACCATGTAGTTTCGGTATATCTCAAATTCTTTTCAGCTTCGTAATCAATTGTAAATCCTTCTAATGTATAATTAGTAGTTACACCTAATCCTTGAACACCAACATTAGTTCCATCTAAATCTAAAACTATAGTACCCATTGTTCCATTGAAATAAACATTATTAGTAAAATATAGCATAGTCGCTACAGCTCTTGGGAATGGATGATCAGATTCACCAATTGCCGCACTTACGAAACAATAATCAGGATTTATTATTTTTAATAGCGCCATTCTATTTCCACCATTTGTTGAGTTAGCACCTGATGTTTTATTATTAGCACTACCTACATCAGTTCCATGATGGCAAGCCTTATAAATAACTGTATCTTCCTTTTTAACATCCTTTAAAGATGTTTCATTGGCGTGTTCTACTAATGTTTTCTCACCAGTATCCTCTAAGTCACCAGCACAGAATAGCTTTGTGTTTTTATAAGTAAATAGAGTAGCTACGCTATATTCATTATAATTTACATCACTAATAGTATTAGCATCTGTACTCTTAGATAAATAATTAAATGTATCAATTATTTCAATATTTAAATCACCAAATTGAATTTTATTATCTAATCCATCTAAATGCTTAACAGATTCATATGCAGGATAATAATTAGCTCCTAAATTAATATATTTAGTTCTTAATTCATTATAAGATGAATACATTGCATTGCTAGTTCTTACATGACCAAAATCAACGATATTAGAAATTGTAGATACATTATCTAATGCCTTAGCACCTGTATCCTTACTACTCATCTTTGTTAATCCACCCATATGGTCTGAATGGCAATGGGTAACAACTAATAAATCTAAATTCTTATCGCTAGAAATATGTGAATCAACAAAGTTTCTTACAAATTCACCATCACCAGCATCACCAGCATCAATTAACACATCATAATCACCATACTTGATAAATAGTGAATCTCCATATTTATCACGCATTTCAATTGAATAAATTTGGATATCTCCATTTACAGTAATAGGTGTATCCTTTACCTCACTATTTTGGTTCTCGTTCTTACTAAACCACTTATCAAAATATCCATTCTTATATAATATAAATCCGCCAACAGCTAAACCAACAATTAATAATACTAAGATTATAAATAATATTGGGCTTTTCTTAGCTACCTTCTTAGCTGTTCTTACGGCTTGTTTCTTTTGTCTTTTTGTCGCCATAATAATAACCTCTCACACACTCTTTAATTTTATCATAAAATTAAAAAGCTGCACACGCAGCTTTAATTATTTTGTAGAATATTTTGAAGCAATTTTCATGAAGTCGATACCACTAATAAAATCTTCAATAGCCTCTACTGCTAAATCAGCTGATTGGTTAATAGTAGCCATATCTTCTTCATTAAATTTTTTTAATACCCAATCAACAACAGAAATGTTAGGATCTCTATCAATTCCTATTTTGATTCTTTTATATTCTTCAGTACCTAGATGCTGGGCTATGTTTTTATGACCATTATGGCCACCAGCACTTCCCTTTGCTCTAAGTCTTAATCTTCCTAATCTTGAATCTAAATCATCACTAACAACTAAAATATCATCAATTTCGATTTTATAGAAATTCTTTACTAATATTACTGACTCACCAGATAGATTCATATATGTCATAGGCTTTAATAGGATTGCTTTTTCACCATTTAATGTTATTTGAGCAATCTCACCCTTTAGTTTAGCATTTAGCTTAAAATCAACATTGTTCTTTTCTGCAAATTTATCTAAAACTATAAATCCACAGTTATGTCTTGTATTAGCATATGAAGATCCAGGATTTCCAAGACCTACAATTAATTTCATATTATAATAATTCTCTCTTGCTCTTGTCGTAAGAATATGTGAATAAACCAGATAATGGTTCATCAGATAAGATTCTTAAGATACCATGACCTAATAATTGACCAACAGATAATACCTTAATCTTATCAATCTTCTTAGATTCAGCTAACTTAATAGTGTTAGTAATAATTAATTCCTTAATACAAGAATTTTGAATTCTTTCAATAGCAGGACCAGATAATACACCATGAGTACATGCTGCATAAACCTCAGTAGCGCCAGCCTTCATTAAAGCTTCAGCACCGATAGTTAATGTACCACAAGTATCACACATATCATCTACTAATAAGCATGTCTTGCCCTTAACATCACCAATTATATTCATAACCTCGGCCTTGTTAGGTTCAGGTCTTCTCTTGTCAATAATTGCAATTGTTGTATCTAATACCTTAGCGAACTCTCTAGCACGAGTTGTTCCACCATGGTCTGGTGATACTACAACTAAATTATCTAAGTGCTTATCCATTACATAATTTGATAAGATAGGTAAGCCCATGAAGTTATCAACTGGAATATCGAAGAAGCCTTGCTCTTGAGCAGCATGGATATCCATTGTGATAACACGGTCAGCACCAGCAACCTGTAATAGGTCAGCAACTAGCTTAGCAGAAATAGGTTGACGGCTTCTAGCCTTTCTATCCTGACGGCTGTATCCATAATAAGGAATAACTAAATTAATTGACTTTGCAGAAGCTCTCTTTAAAGCATCACACATAATTAATAATTCCATTAAGTGATCATTAACTGGAGCTGATGTAGGTTGAACAACGAAAATGTTATGACCTCTTACTGTTTCGTTAATTTGTACATTGATTTCACCATCAGCGAAATGAAGTACATCACAGCTAGATAGAGGTACACCTACTGCATCTGCGATTTCTTGTGCAAGTTCAACATTTGATGTTAGACTAAAAATTTTAACTTTCTTTCCCAATAAAATTGACATGAGAATTTCCTCCCGAGTTTTAAATTAAAGTTATTTTTAAATCAAAGTTAATATATGTAATATATTATACCGTATGTATTATATCACAACGAAAATTAAATTAGAAATAGAAAATGCATTCAAGAAAAAAAACATTCAGTTACTAGTTCATAATCATACTTTTTTGTTGGTTTAATCTTAATATCTGAAAATTTTTAGCCATTTTCGCTAATTTTGGACTATGGTTTAGAACTAAAAACAATAAAATTGCTTTATAATTAATTTTTTTACATAAAAAAGGAGCATACAATTACTATACGCTCCTTAAATATTCTATTCACGATTAACTAGATCATCGAACTCGTAATTATCGTCTTCGTCATCTTCATCTTCTTCATCGAAATCGTCATCGTCGTCTTCATCATCAAAATCGTCATCATCAAAATCGTCATCTTCGTCATCATCGTCGTCGAAATCATCATCTTCAGACTCATCATCCTCTGATTCATCTTCTAATTCCTCTAACTCTTCAGCTTCCTCAACAACTTCTTCTAATTCAGGCTCTGATTCTTCAATTACTTCTTCCTCGATTACCTCTTCGACAATTTCTTTTGGTTCTTCAGCTTTATTTTCCTTTTCACTTAAATTAGAAATAAATGCTTCAAATTCATCTGATTCCTCTTTTGCCTCTTCCTTATCAGATAATGAATTAACATAAGATTCAAAATCATCCTCAGTTTCATTTAGTTCTGCAGTGATTTCTTTAAATAGAGCACCAGCCTCCTCAGGCTCTTCCTCGATTACCTCTTCTTCAAGTTCTTCTGGTTCATCTATTTCTTCTTCAAGGTCTTCTTCAGATCCATCTTCTAATTCAGCTTCCTCATCCTCAAGGTCGTCATCGTCTTCTTCATCATCGATGTCATCCTCATCATCAGATTCATCATCTTCATCTTCAGACTCTAATTCTTCATCGTCATCCAACTCCTCTAATTCTTCATCTGAATTTTCTTCTTCTAACTCATCAATGATTTCTTCAACCTCTTCAAGGTCTTCCACAGCTTCTTCAACTGTCTCTTCAACAGGTTCAGAAGCTACCTCTTCTAATTCTTCAATAACTTCTTCCTCAACGAATTCAGGATTATTTTCCTCTTCAACAGGTTCCTCATAAGATTCTTGATCTCTTTCGTCATTATCAAAAATAGATCTATAAGTATCCTCATAATCAAATAAAGAGAATAATACCTTTGATCTAGATAATGCAGCAAACTCCTGTCTCATGGCATTATATTGTTCAATAACGTTTTGCTCAACACCCTTAGTAATTGTCATAATGTCTTCCCAATTATTAACAAGGTGATTAAATATTCTCTTATCTAATTTACCAGCAGCTACATCATTCTTTAATAATTCAATAATCTTTTCATCAGAGAATGAATCCTTATAGCTTCTCTTACAATATAAAGCACTTGTTATATCTGCAATCGCAATAATCTTATCACCAACAGATAAATCTCTTTCTCTTAATCCATCTGGATAACCAGAACCATCAAGCTTCTCATGGTGATGAGATGCTATATCAACAATCTTATATGAGAAGCATCCTGTTACTATTTCTCTAGTATAAATAACATGCTTCTTCATTTCCTCATACATTTCCTGATTTAATCTACCAGGGAAGCATAATACCTCAAGTGGAACTCTAATCTTACCAATATCATGAATTAAAGATGCTAATCTAATTTCTGCGATCATTGAATCAGGAAGCTTAGATAATCTTGCTAATTCCTCTGCGATAGCTGCCACTGTAACAGTATGAGCTAATGTCTCACTATTATGGAATTCGAATGCATATGTTGCCATATCAATAAATCCCATAAGCTCATCTACTGAATAATTAGCAGATGAAATATATTTTGATGTTTCATAAATGAAAATAGAATTCTTATCATTTAGCTTTTCATAAATATCTGGTTGTTCCTTTAAAAGCTTAAACATCTTTGTAACCTGATCAGGATTAAAGACATGTCTCTTATCATTCTTAATTAATTCAATCATTTCAGGAACAGAATATTCCTGATAATTATATTCAACAATTTGATTAACTAATGTCATTAATAGACCAGCTTGCTGGTCTGGATCATAAGTGTCCTCTAAATATTTACTTTGATAGAATAATAGAGGCTTTGCGTCCTCACCAAATGGAGAACAGTTATGCATAAATGCATATGAAGATGCGGCAGCTAGAGCGTGATTACTTCTTGGAATTACACCACTCTTATAATATGTACCAATATCCTTAAGCATACATAAAAGAGCTAGCTTAGAGCCCTTTGCTGGATTATCATCATATACCTTATATCTTTCAATATATCGTTTTAAAAGGAAGGCAGATCTAATACCACAATCTACATAACCAGGATTAATTTCTGCTAATACCTTTCTTAAATATTTAAGAACTGAATTATCATCAAAATAATATGCACCAACGCTATTAATTCCGCTACCCATGATATTATCCTCCTACTCAAACGCTAATTAAATTATAATTTAATTTAAAAATTCATTCAACAATAAAAGTCCACTTTCGTGGACTATTTTAAAACATAGGACTGAATATATTTAAAAAGAACGCAAGTAATCTTTGACTAATCGGTCTTTTTGACCATTTCTCTAATGTTATTAGCTCTGATTCATTAATAGTATTAATATAATCATCGCACATCTTTTTAATTTCAGTTTCATTCATTACTAAGGCACCATTTTCAAAGTGTAGGAATAAGCTTCTATAATCCATATTGGCTGTTCCAATATAAGCATATGAATCATCTATGATTATATTCTTAGCATGAGTAAATCCTTTAGTAAACTCATATACCTTACCATTTTCCTTTAGGATAGAACCAAATCTTTCTCTACCCATATAAAAGGCACTCTTCTTATCTGGAATATGAGGCATTAAAATTCTTACATCTAGACCCTGTCTACATTTAAGTTCTAATAAATCTAGTAATGCATCATCAATAATAAAATAAGGTGTTGAAATATAAATACTCTTTTTAGCAGATGAAATCATTGTTGAAAATAAATCATATGTCACATTACCAACATATTGTGGACCATCAGTAAATGGCATAACATATCCATTTGATTCATATTTAGGTATTTCAATTGTTTCATCATATTCTAGTAATGTCTTAGTAGATGCATACCACATCTCTAAAAATTGAATAGCAAATGAAAAGGCAGCCTCTCCTTCATATTTACCACTATTATCTCTCCAATATCCAAATCTTTCTTCATAATGAACATATTCATCTGCTAAATTATCTCCACCACAATAAGCAATCTTATAATCAATTACAGCAAGCTTTCTATGGTTTCTATAATTAGCTAAGATATTAAGATTTGTACCTAATGCTTCATAAGCACATACTTCACAGTTTTGAATCCTAGCTAGCTTCTTTAATATCTTTCCATTTCGTTGTCCACGACATCCAATGTCGTCATACAATATCTTAATTATTACTCCAGAATTTCCTCTTTCTTCTAATATTTCTAATAATTCATCAGTTAGCTTACCAGGAGATATAATAAAATATTCTAAGAAGATATATTTTTTTGCTTTCTTTAAGCTTTCAAACATATCATCATCCTTTTCCTTAGCATCCTTAAAGAATGTAAATCTAGAGCAATTTGATACAGGAGCGAATGTAGTATTTCCTACTACCTTAGCAGCGTTATAATAATCAATATTTATATCCTTAGTTTCTTCTATTGCGTTATCAAAATCATATTTCTTAACATTGTTACGCATCTTTGTTCTTTTATTTTTAGATATTTGTCTTGAGGTTAAATTTAATAAATATAAAACACCAAAGAACACTGGTAACATTAATATTAAAATACACCATGTTAATTTATAATTAGCATTTATATTTCTTCTTACAATTGTAAAGCATAATAATAATCCAGATATTTCCTCTACAGCAAAAATAATACCGATATGGGTTGCACTATCAATAGAAAAATAAATTGTTAGTCCAAATATACCAAGCTGTAATAGCATAAAAATTGCTGATATTAAAAATAATATTATTCTTTTCCATGCAGGAAGAGACATACGTTCACTATATATCATATTTATTAACCTCTATAAGAAATTATATAATTTTATGAGAAAGAAAAAAAGCCTATTTTAAAATAGGCCTAGTTTCTAATATTCACAGTTCTTTGGTGTTCTAGGATATGGAATAACATCTCTTATGTTATCTACACCTGTTAGATACATAATTAATCTTTCAAATCCCATACCAAATCCTGAATGTACACATCCACCATATCTTCTAGTATCTAAATACCACTGGATTGGTTCTGGATCTACATTTAATTCCTTCATTCTATTTAATAATACGTCAAGGTTTTCCTCTCTTTGAGAACCACCCATTAATTCTCCTGAAATAGGAACAATTAAATCTACAGCGGCAACAGTCTTGTTATCTGGGTTAACCTTCATATACCAAGCCTTGATATCCTTTGGCCAGTTTGTAATAAATACTGGTCCATTGAAATGCTCAGTAATATATCTTTCATGCTCTTTTGCAATATCATCCTCATAAGATGGCTTAAATTCCCACTTCTTACCTGATTGTAATAATAAATCAATACAATCATGGTGAGAAATTCTAACGAACTTAGAGTTTACAATAGCCTCTAGCTTAGCTCTTAAGCCCTTTTCAATGAATTGATCACATAAATCAATTTCAGCCTTACAGTTATCAAGTACATACTTAATTACATACTTAAGCATATCCTCTTCGATATCCATTAAGCCCTCTAGATCACAGAATGCCATTTCTGGTTCAATCATCCAGAACTCATTTGCGTGAGTCTTAGTATTTGAATTCTCTGTTCTAAACGTAGGACCAAATGTATAAATATCACTAAATGCCATAGCGAATGTTTCACCCTGTAATTGACCAGAGCCTGTAATGAATGCCTGCTTACCAAATAAATCCTCTGAAAAATCTACCTTTCCTTCAGCCTTAGGTAAATTATTCATATCTAAAGTAGTTACCTTAAACATTTGGTCACTACCCTCGCAGTCAGCGCATGTGATTAATGGTGTATGAACATATAAATAACCATTAGATTGGAAATATGAATGAATAGCCATAGCAGCTACACTTCTAATTCTAAATACAGCATTGAACTTATTAGTTCTAGCTCTTAAATGAGCATTATCTCTTAAGAATTCAGGTGTATGTCTCTTAGGCTGAATTGGATAATTCTCAGGACAATCACCCAGCATAACTACTTCCTTAGCATGCATCTCAAGAGGCTGCTTAGCATCTGGTGTTAAAATAATATCACCAGTAACCTTAACTGACATACCTACTCTATATTTTGAAATCTCTTCAAAATTAAAAATAGCATTGTCATATACAACCTGTAAATTTAATACAGTTGAACCATCATTAATTGTTAAGAAACCGAATTGTGATTGAGCTCTATTTGTTCTAACCCAACCATAAACAGTAGCTTCTTTTGCTTTTAATTCATCAAATAATACTTTTACCTTATCTCTTTTCATTTATAAACTCCTCCAATTTCTTTAATTCTTCATTATGTTTCTTAGGTTCTTTTAATATGACTACTTTCGCATTTTTATAATTATCATTTATTTTATCTAATGCCTTAGGTGCTTCACCTGAACCACTATATAATATAAAACTAATTTTCTTATTACTTAAATCTGTAACATTTAATACAGTATTTATAGGACATGAAAATTTAGAATTCCATATAGGTGAACCAATAACAATTTCATCATAATTAGATACATTATTATCATAATCTACTAATTTAAATTTCTTATTTAAACCAGCGTAGAATCCACCTCTAAATATTCCAAAGAAATTATTTTTTAATTTCTTCTTAGGTGTAACCTTTCTAATATCATAGCCATTTTGATTTAATAAATCCGCTATAATATCACCGTTACCACTTAAAGAATAATATATAAATAGCTTAGACATTTTATCATCTCCTCGTATAATAAAAAAAATCCTTAAAGCATATTGCTCTAAGGACGAATAATCGCGGTACCACCTTAGTTCTGTATAAACATACAGCACCTCATTAATCTTTTAACGCAAGATATACGGATGGTTCTACTTAATTTCTTCCATCAACTCCAGGATGTTCTCCATATTATTACCTTATCTCTTTTCACCAACCGAGACTCTCTTCTAAAGGAATTCATAATACTTCGTTCCTATCAACGCACATTTTTATTATATATCTTTCATAAAATATTTCAATTGTTATTTGATTTTAAGAAAAATTATTCACTTTACTTAACACTTGTCAACGGAACAGCATTTTTTCTTAACATATAACAAACTATTACTTTAAAAAGATTATTAAAAATTATAAAATAATATTAAAGATAAAAGGAGATTAAACTATGTGTATATTTTGTGAAATAATTAAAGGAAATATTCCATCTAAAAAGGTATATGAGGATGAAAACGTAGTTGCTATTCTAGATATATCACAAGCAACTAAGGGTCATACATTAGTTTTACCTAAGAAGCATTATGCTAATGTATTAGAAATTGAATATCCTGAATACGAGGCAGTAATGATTGCTGTTAAGAAGGTATGTGAAAAGATTAATGTTATTTATAAGCCAGAAGGCTTCAACATTTTAAATAACTGTGGTGAAGCAGCTGGTCAAACAGTTAATCATTTCCATGTTCATATTCTTCCTCGTTATAAGGATGATGATTTAAAGATTGAATTTACTGATCATTCTAAAACTTGTAATTTAGATGAAGTAGCTTCTGATTTAGAGTAATATTTATATTTAAAAAAATACTGTAACCAATTTAAACGGCTACAGTATTTTTTAATTCTCATATTCAGTTGTAAATGAAATAAATTCCTTGAATCTAGGTAATTTAAAAACAATACTATTTCTATCTTCTTCCAATATACCTTTTAATACTAATTTATTTTTGTAAGAAGATAATTGAGATTTTGATATATTACATTTTTCAATTATGTTGTTATTAGAATTATCAACGATTGATGCTTGTAATATTTCTTGTTCCTTTTTAGATAATTCATTATAAATTATTCTATATGCTCTTTCTTGAATCAATTCATCAAATTTTTGAATAATTTGTTCGTCTAAATCCTTTTTATTTCCTAAATATAATAAATTACCCAACAATTGATATGCAAATGCGTAACCCTTTGTAAATTTAGCTAATTTAATGCATTCCTCCTCTTCAATATTAAATATGTTTTTATAAGAGTTCGCAATTGACCTAGGATTTAAAGAATCAATATATATTTTGGGAGCTCTATATAAGAATGTTAATGATTTTTGATTTTCAAGTGAAGAAATATTTTGATACAACCCTGTCATTATTAAGAATACTGAAAAATTTTCTCTTAAAAATGTTTGGTATTCATGACAGAACACCTTCATATACGTATTAGAAACTACTTCATCTATTCCGATTAATACTTTTATATTCTTCTTTTTTAAATACTCAAATTCTCTTTTTAACAATGATGATACACTTGAAATTGGTTCTTTACCTTTAATTGAAATACCAAATCCATTAAAGGAAAAACTAAATTCAGTTGATAAAAATAATTTCTTTAGTTTTCCTTCATCATATATTTTAGCAGCAAGCTGTTCTAATAAATCACTTTCTGGATTTAATTCAACACAAATCCAATCACTATTCTTTTTATAATAATTAGAAATATTTGTCATTGCAACAGTCTTACCGCTTCCTCTTATACCTGTTAATATATAAACATAAGAAAAAGGATATTCACTAGAAAAAGAATCGTAGATTTCATGCAATTCATTTTCTCTTGAAATAATAGAAAATGGTTCTTTACCAAAATTGATATTAAATGGATTTTGCATAAAGTATCACCCCCTCTTTATTTATATTATATCACTACATTATGAACTTTCAATTTTTTTATGAACTTTAGTGAACTTTGTTTGATTTTTTAAACTTTTATGAACTTTAGTGAACTTTATAAACTTTTATGAACTTTTATGAACTATTGCTTTTGGAGCCAAAATAAAAGAGATTCAAACGAACCCCTTAATTAATCTAATGGTACTAAATTAGTCTTCTTTTCTGTTGCTACTACAATAGATGTATCGATATTAGATACAGCTGGAATTGATAATAGCTTATCAAAAATGAAGTCTCTATAATACTGGAATGATTTAGCTACTATCTTTAATAAGAATGCAGCCTCACCAGTAATAGTATAACATTCTACTATTTCTGGAATCTTATTAGCTTCTCTAATGAAGTTTGTAGAAGACTCTCTATTTAATGGATGCATAGAAATTTTAGCGAAGCATGTGATTTCATATCCTAAAATCTTCTCATCAACCATTGCAGTATATTGCTTAATTACCTTTTGTTCCTTTAAATTCTTAACACGTAATAGGCATGAAGATGGAGCTAATCCAATTTTCTTAGATAATTCAATATTACTAATTGATGCATCTTCTTGCAAATATTTGATTATTTTCTTATCAAATTCATCTAAATTAATCATAAACATCACCCATTCATCTAAAATACGTATAAATTTTATCACATTTTCCTTTTGATGTCAAAGATTATTCGGTAAAAACGTGGTTTTTTCGATAAAAATTCAAAAAATTTTAAGACATTTTAGTTAAAACTTTGCAAAAGATAGCATTTTACACTTAGATGGCACTAAAGTCTTAATAATTTGATGGAAATTAACAACTGGTCTAACTGTGATCACATGAGTTATATTATACTGATCATTTATATATTTTCCAAGAATATTTTTAACATTTTCTTCATCAATACTATTAGTTTTCCATAACGCTAATATATCACCATTAAAATAATTATATAAAATAATATAGTATGTACTATTTATAGTTATTAAATCAACACATAATCTAATTTCACCAAATGAATCCATTTGATTCTTATAAGATTCCTTAATAATAGAATCGTAATCCTGATTAATATATTCATTAATCTTCTTATATAGGATATCTACATTTCTATCAGATATTTCTAAACCCTTTGATATTAAAGTATCACAAATTTCATCTCTTGATTTATGCTTTGATTTTAAATCATCAATCATGCATACAACCTTAACAGAATATGTACATCCCTTAAAGCTCATCTTATGAGCTGTCGCTGACATATATACAATTCCATCATCACATGATGGACATTTATATCCCATATTCTTTATTTTCATTATTCTTCCTGAAGAGAACTGAATTACTTTATTACTTAATGTATATACATAAACAAGCTTAGTACCACATTTAGAGCAATTCATTATTTCTGGCTTATAAACCTTAACTGATTTAGCTTCAACCTTACTCATCTAAATAGTCCTCCTAATAATGATAATATATCATCTACCTGGTTACTTTTAGATTCATTAAAAGCACATAGATTAGAAAAATGCTCGCAATTATTTGAAATTATATTATATCCACCCATATTAGAGCCTAGCTTAGATTTAGCAAATTCTATAATTTCTTCATTACTTCTTTTCTTATTTAATTCTTCTTCATTATATTCTCTTACCTCTAATTCTCCACCCTTTAAAAAATTATCTAAGGAAGTTGTACAAATAATTGCAGTTTCAGGTGAAACCTCACTTCCAACGGGAGATGCGAATTGGTAAATAACATCATCACTTTCGTATATACCATGATGATAATATAATCCTCTATTAACTCTTATTTGAGAGCCCATTTCTGGTTTTTTTGTATTAGACCACATTTTAATCACTTCTTTTCTATCATTAATATTATATTACATTTTGGAAAAATTAACACAAAAAGAAAAGAGACTATTTTATTCATTAGTCTCATTAGTTTTCTCTTCAATTACATTTAATCCTAAGATATTTAATAATTTGTTATAATTATCCTTATGCTTATCACTAGGCTCAATATAATTCTTACAGATATACTCATCATTCTCTCTAACTAAGGCTGTATAATATACCTTATCAGTTTGAAATGAAAAATCTATAACTCTTTCATTTAATTTTTCATCTGGATTAATAAATATTTCTAATCCAGTAAACTTATTACATTGATCTAATCTATGAGAAAGCTGCTCATCCTTTGGTTCTTCTACATTATCAAAATAAGTAGATGAATCATCAATAATAACAACCTTAAATGCTTTCTTACCCTCAATCTTAATATAGCTTCTTCCTATATGTCTATTTCTTAATGTAAATCCATGTAATTTTAATGCCTCATCAAAATCTATTGTCTTTTGATATCTCTTTCCCTCAAACACCTCTGGCTTAGGTCTATATTTAATAGATTTTTGAATCGCAATTTGAATAGCAAATGTCATTAATATTAAATCTATTGTCATCAATACAATAAAGATTGTATTTGATTCACCAGGTGAATAAATACATAATAAAACAAAACCTATCGCAAGTAAGAATAATACTAATGATATTAACCAATAAGTTCTCGCTCTTAAATTTAAAAACATATTAATCCATTTCCTTATCAATAAATGCTAAATCAAAATATAAATCTTCCATAAATCTTTGATACATTTTAGTATAGAAAACAGGAACTGGTCGATAATAATCCATTTGAACTAATCTAGCATTATAAATTAATGCTTGTTCAAACGAAGTCTTAGAATTAGTACAGAAGCTTCTAGCTAAATCAACAGTCTTTTGATTATAATGCTGGAAGCAAATACAAACTATTGATTTATCCTTATTTTCTAATCCCTTTTCTACAATATATCTTCTTATATTTTCATAATGATATTTATCTATTTCAAAATCAGTTTCATCATTAACTAATACATTAACAAATGTAGTATCCTTGTAGGTTCTTGTATATACTTCAACCTTTTCATCCTCAAAAACTATTTCTTCATTAGCATAAATAAGTGCATATCTAAAATTATGATATGGCTTAGATTCATAAAATCCAATAACTCCTGGATTTTGAACTGCCTTAACCTTATGCTCATGTAATAATTTTCTTTTTAACCAATCATCAAACGACATAGGTCACACCTACTTTCCTACCCGATTATAACATATTTGTATTAAAAATAATATGTTAAATTTTGGAATTAAAATGTATAGTTTTGGATATTAAATTCATATCCATAATACTGAGCATACTAAAAAGGAGTGAATTTTGCTATTTAGCAATAGGACCATCACTCCTTATAATTGAATATTTAAAAATGATGCTAGTTCATAAATATAAATTTTAAGATTACATTCATTTAAGGCTATTACTTTTGAACGAATCAATCCTTTTTTTAATAACTTGAGGTGAATCACCATCGAATGAAGCAAGTATTTTTATTCCGTTTGGATAGGAAATGTTACTAATAAATTCTTTAACTGAATCGTTTGTTTTTTTCTCATCATCAACATAAATACATTTATTATAGTATGGTCCTCGTTGACCACGAACATCAAAAACCACTTCAATAATGTGATTCATATTATCAATACCATTCAAATATATCACTTCTGGTTCACTACAATTTAACAACCAATCAGTTAAATCTTGTTTATCTATAAAGATAGGCTTGTAATCAAATTTTACTTTACCGATGTAAAAATTTTTTTTATGATTATTTTCACTTATGTCAATCAACCTACATATAAAAGCCAAACAAAAATAAAGCATTAGTGCAATAATTATCACCGCTAATATTCTAAATGACATATGATCTGGAAGAAAATAAATTCCAATTAAAAATGAAATTGATACAATCAATGTAACAACGAATTTTATAATCTCACTTCTATAGTGAAGATTTTCACTCTTTAAAGAAAAAATACTTTTTATTATTTTCATAATAATCACACAATTTTGTAAGGAATAAGTATATTACCATTTAAAATAGAATTCATAATTGAAGGTAAAATTGAATTAATAGTATTTAACATCATCATTAGCTATTGAAAACTCTAAAGTGTTATCATCCTTATAATTGATATTAGCTAAAACTGTATCAGTTATTTGTGTACCAGATGATATAACATTGCTAGGAACATCAGTTAAATGAACGTCTTCTGAGGTATTATCACTTCTTGTGATTCTCCTTAAAGTAGCGTCATTTAGCTTCTTTGTCTCAATCATTTTTATAACCTTCCTTCTTAAATTTTTTTATTGATTACTTCTAACTTTATTATAGCACTTAACTTTCAAAATTGTCTAATTTATTTAAAAATATGCAATATTAATTAAAATAAGCTTATGATAAAATTGTACTAGGTGATAATTGTGAATAAGAAAATATATTTTGTCGCTCCAAGCTTTGGAGTAACTATATCTCCATATAAGGAAAGATTTAAAAAGGCATTAAAAAATTTAAAGGAATTAGGATATGATTATATCATTGGTGATAATGTATATAAGAATAAGGGCATTGCCTCTTCTAATACACCTGAATTAAGAGCTAAAGAAATAATGGATGCTTATAATTCAGATTGTGATATTATTTGGTCTGTTGGTGGTGGAGAGGTTATGGTTCAAATATTAGATAAAATAGATTTCAACCAAATTAAAAATAAGAATAAATTATTTATAGGCTTTTCAGATAACACAAATCTAACATATACAATAACAACCATAACAGATAATATATCTATTTATGGAGCTAACGCACCATCATTATCAGTATTAACCTATGATGCATTAGACACATTAAAAATGATTGAAGAACAAATGGTATTTAAGGGATATAAAAAGTGGCAATATGAGGATTTAGATGAATCTCCAATTCATGATTATGTATTTGATATGAAAACTAAAATGAAGGTATATAATTATGAAAAGCCAATTGAAGGAATATTAATTGGCGGATGCCTAGATTGCTTAGTAGGACTATGTGGTACTAAGTTCGATAATACAGTTAATTATATTAATAAGCATAAAAATGATGGAATTATAATGTATATGGAAGCATGTGATTTTAATTCTATTCAATTATTAAGAGCCCTAACTACATTAAAGTATGCTGGCTGGTTTGATAATGTAGATGCATTCCTAATTGGTAGATCAAATAATTATTTTGATAAATCATTTAATTTATCTATGACAGATGCTTATTTAAATGTATTATTACCTTTTAACAAGCCAATCATATTAGATATGGATTTAGGTCATAGATCACCATCAATCCCAATGAAAAATGGTGCTAAGGCTAAGGTTACATATAATAGAAATAATATTAAATTTGAATATGAATAAAGGGAAGCTCGGGCTTCCCATTTTCATTTATTATTAAATTATTTAGCAATAGCCATTCCTATTCCAAACAAAATACCAATAGCAACCAAACAAATAAATAATACTAGCAATAATTTTAAATACCACTTCAATTCCATTGCTGAAGCATAAAGAGCTAAAGCCGTAAAGAATCCACCAATTCCTCCACCAATAGCACCACCAACAAAATATATTCCGCTTTTAGCAAATGGATTAGTGTTACCAATTGCTAACGCGAAAATTAATGGTATAAAAACTAAAATATAATAATACCAAGCAATTGGCTTTGAAAGAACGAATTGATTATTATTAATATCTAATTTAACACCTGAAAAAATATTTCCATTTATTCTAATAACGATATCATCGCTACCGTCATTTCTTAAAATAAATGTAGTTCTTGTCTCTTTTATAAATTGTCTACCATCTAATTCAAAATTCCATTGACCAGTAAATTCATTTCTAATAACATTAATTGTTCCTATTCCTTCAACATTAATATTTCTTTTCATAAATACCTCACTACTTTCCTTTTTAGAATCATCAAAAATCACTCATTATCTCTTGCTTTAATTATATTATAAATCCACGTTAGGAATTTTCAAACCTTGAAAAAGGGCATTTTAGGGAATTTTCCAACCTTAAAATGGGGTGTTTTAGGGATTTTTCCAACCTTAAAAGTGGTCATTTTAGGGAATTTTCCAACTTTTTACTATTTTGACCACTTAAAAACTCCCCTTTACACAAGAATAAGGGGAGTCAATTTATTTATTTTCCTAAACAGAATTTTGTAAATAATGCAGTTATCAATTCTTCAGGATAAGATTCACCTGTAATCTCACCTAATGCATCAAATGCGTCCTTTATATCTATTTCAATTAATGAAATATCAACTAATGCTTCTGTTGCCTCTTTTGCATTTAATAAAGAATTATATGCCTTATTCATTAATGCTATTTGCCTATTATTATTTAAATAATTACCATCCATATTCTTTATAGAATTAATAGATGTAATCTCTAATATCTTTTCTGATAAAATATCCATTCCTTCGCTTCTTAAAGCTGAAATAGATATAGAACCAGGAATTGATATTTTAGCATCTAAATCATTCTTATTTAAAATGATGATTCTATTCTTATTTTCTGTTAGCTTTAATAATTCATTATCTAAATCATCTAATTCCTTAGATGCGTCTAAAACCATTAAAACTAAATCAGCCTTTTCAATTGCCTTCTTACTTCTTTCAATACCAATAGATTCTACATAGTCCTCTGTTTCGTGGATACCTGCAGTATCTATAAGATTTAAGGTAACATTTCGAATATTTAATCTACCCTCTACTAAATCTCTTGTAGTACCAGGAATATCAGAAACAATAGCCTTATTCTCATCTAGCATCATATTTAATATAGAGCTTTTACCTACATTAGGCTTTCCTACAATTGCTGTATTAACACCATGAATAGCGATTGTAGATATTTTAGAATTATCTAATATAACCTTAATATCCTTAATCATTTCATCAATGATAGGCCTAATATAATTATGTGTAACATCTACAGAATCCTCATATTCAGGATAATCTATATTAACCTCTATTTCAGCTAATAAATTTAATATCTTATCTCTAAATTTAGTTATTAAATTTTTAGTTGATGATCTTAAGGAAGATAAAGATGATTTTAATGCAATATCATTTTCAGATGAAATGATATCCATTATAGATTCAGCCTCAGTTAAATCTAATCTATGATTTAGGAATGCTCTTTTTGAGAATTCTCCTCTTTCAGCTAATCTAAATCCATTATTTAATAAAACACCTAAAACTCTATTAGTAACATAGACACCTCCATGGCATCCAATTTCGATAATGTCCTCACCATCAAATGAATTAGGTCCCTTAAATACAGTACATAAAACCTCATCTATTACTTCATTATTTTCAATAATATGACCATAATGAACAGTATGTGATTTAACCTTTGTTAAATCCTTACCCTTAAATACCTTACTGACTAATGAGAATGTATCAGGTCCAGAACATCTTATTACAGATATCGCACCTACACCATATGGAGTTGCTATCGCACAAATATTATCATTCATAAAAAATGCTCCTTTCCATATTTACAAACAAGATTATATCATATTATTTCTTTTTCTTTATTTTTTTTATTAATACATATGATAAACCACCAATTAGTAATACACCAACCACAGAGCCTAAAATAACATAGCTATAATTAAATTCCTCTTCCTCAGTAGATTCATCTAATATAACTTCCTTTTCCCTAACAGTTATAGAATAGCAATCAGTATTATCGTTCATATATACATATAAGATATAAGTACCATTTTTATCCTTATTATCAAAATATTCTGATGTAATAGATATATTATCAGTTTCCTTATAAAAGCCTGAAAATATTAATTTTTGTCTAATCATTTCTCTTGTTAGTGGAGTTTGACTATCAGTATAAAATTCATATTTTATTTGAGTAGGATTAATGTTTTCTTTTTTATCCTCCTCTTCCTTTTCCTCATTCTTTTCTTCTATATCCTCCATTGGCTCAGGAGTAAACTCTTCCTTTTTAATATTAACCTTATATTCAACTATTTTATTAGCTTCATTTAAGGCTATATCACTTACATTAAATAAAAATCTATATGTGCCTTCCTTATTATAATTATGCTCATAATCATCTAAATCTCTTATTTTAATTTTAGATGTGATATCTAAATCCCTATTATCATATGCCTTATAATCAAAAATATCATTAATAGATTTATAGCTTCCATCACCTACACCATCATAATTAATTATTAATACTGGCTTAGTAAAATCTCCAACCTTTATCTTACCATTACATGATAATTCATTATCATCATAATCCTTTATAATAACCTCATAATCATAAATACCATCATTATTAGCATTATATTTATAATCACTAATAATCTTATATGATTTAATATTATCCTTATCATAATAATGAACATAATATTTATAAATCATTTCATCAGTAATAGGATCATCAAAATTAGCATTTATATAATCACAATAAAAATAATTATTACTATCAATAGCGTTAATATAAATTATATCTAAATAAATATCATTATATGCATCAACGCTTAATAATTTAACCTTATAAGTTCCTATTTCTATGTTATTAGAAATAGGTGAATAATTAGATTCTAAAATCATATGATTAGTTATAATATCATATTCCTTTTCTATATCATAATATAATTCATCTATTGATTTAGCCGCTGTATTAGATAAAGTAAAGGTCTTTGCTTTTCCTTTTTTTGCTTTTACACCTAATAAATAATCTAGCTTAGTGCTTTCATAAAATGCTAAGGCAATAGCATTAGAGCTTCCAGATATAAAATTGACGTTATATGTATAGCTATCTACATATAAAAGTTTATTACTATAGCTAGTAAAATCAAAAATATTACATTCATAAATAGACGCATAATCATTTAAAACTAAATCATAAATGATTGTATCTCCAATTGATACCTTTAATTCAACACCAAGAGAATTCTCTATTTTATATAAAACATTAATAGTTCCATTAAAATTAGAATCTCCTAATATTTCATATTTATAATTAATTTCACCATTAATATCCTCATCAGTAATATCTTTAGCTGTATATCTAATCTTATATATTAATTCATTAGATATATCCTTATCACCAGTTATAATACTAAATCCTGAAAATAAATCATTATATAAATCATTTGAGCTTGCCTTAATATCAAAGCTCATTAAGAAAATAAAAATAATAAATAAAATAAATATATTAATTCTTTTTAACATGTACATATACCCTCATTATTATGATTATTATCGCAGCGATAGCGGCGATAGAACCTACAACTATCGCTACTATTAGGCCTGTATTAGATTCTTCCTCTTTCTTTTCCTCTTCCTTTTCTACTAAATTAATTTCATAATATGTAACATCACCATTTTCATATGTTACAGATAATGAATAGGAAGAGGCCTTAAAATTACTATCAGTAAAATAGTCACTTTCGATAATTACATTATCGTTATTATTTAAGAATCCTTCAGATATTAATAAATCCTGAATTTCACTAGCAGTTAATTTATGAGTAGTGTATGCTCTAATAACATAATTACTATTAGAAATAACAGGATTATATACCTCTTCCTTAGCATCCTCTATTACATTATTATTCTCTTCATTTTTTACTTCATAATCAGGAATATAATATCTTTCAATAACATCATTAAAATCCTTATCAGTTACTCTAATAATGAAATTATAGGTAAATTCATTTTCAATGTTATCCTTAGCCTTTAATGTAATTTCATAATCCTTTAATATGCTATATCCAGATAAATAATTAATTAATCCTATTAGCTCTATTTTAGAATTAGGTATAGTTCCATCGTGCTCATCATAAATAACAAAATTCTTTAATATTTCATCCTTATTTAAGCATTTCTTATTTGAAACCGTAATTATTTCCTTTGCCTTTAGGGCGTAGGGCTTATCGTGATCATAAACCTCTATAAAGCCTGGTAAATATAGATTTATATCATCAAATAATATATTGGCAATATATCTATATTTACCTGTCTTTTTAAAGCCATAATGATATTCTGTGCTTATTTTTATTCCTACATAATCCTTCTTTAATTCAAGGCCTTCTATTATCTCTGAATCATCAATTCTATTACTATAGGATATTTCAAAATTCTTAGATCTAGCTAAATTAGATATATCAATAACATGAATATATATCCATTTAAAAATAATCTTAGATTCATTATTATAGCCTCTAATCTTAACTTTATAATCAGCAATATTAGAATTAGATACATAATTACTTTCTACTATATCAAATGATAATAATCTATTATCATAATCATCCTCTAATCCAACCTCATTTACTATTTCATCAACCTCTAAATCACTAAACATAGGTATATAAACATCCTTACTATCACTATATTCATATGTCATTGCTATAAAAATATCTGGTTGAAAATTACCTATATATGAAATGGCATTATATGATGAGATAAAAAAGCTATCAATCACAGCTAATTTATAATCCGGATTATATTCTCTAACATCAAAGTATTCATTAGTTGTAAAGGTATAGCTATTTCCACAATATAATTCGATAATTGTGACACTATTTATTTTTAGCCTTACATTAATAATTTTCGAATCAGTAATATTATAAATAATTGTTAATGGTTCATTATTTAATAGCTCTCCATCATCAGAATAAAATGATATTTCCGTTTCAAATTCTATATAATTAAACCCATATTTCATATTTTTAGAAAGAAGATTATTATAAAAGAAAAATTTTTCTTTTGTATAATCATCTATTTTTAATTCTAAATAATTAAATGATTCCCTATTTGGTAAATAATCAACATTAGAATAATCATCTGATACCACATTCTCCTTTGCGTAAGCATTAATTGGAATTAAAAAAAACAACATAAATAATATAATTATAATTTTTTTCATATTCTTCTCCTCCATATATAGTAATAAGAGGCACCATATGTAAAAAAATTGAAAAAAATTTTAATATTTTTAAAAAATAAAAATGATATCCCAAAATGAATTATCATGAATATTTAAAATAATCGATGCTTAGATACTATCTATAAAATTTATTGAAGTATAAACTAAAAAGTGATTGGAGTATTTTGAACAATATAAAAATAACACCTTTTATGATCAAACCACTGATAATTAAATGATTGCTAAATTTTTTGCTATATTAGGTTTTATTTATAATTTCCTTATCTCATCAAGTCAAACTACAAATCAAGAATATTAAGCCATTTTTGACTTATTTATAGACATAGTTAATCAGATAACCGAATCATTGCATAACAAATCATTAGGCCACTTTTAGGTGTTAATGAACAATGTATATTTATAACTTATA
>JAFSJY010000065.1 GCA_017449215.1 Acholeplasmatales bacterium
GTAACATTACTAGACCTTTATGATGAACTTTTTATTTGTTTTAATAATTGGTTAAATTCTAATGATTTTAATAAACAAGACATTAATGAACATTATATAGCTAAAGTAATTCTATCTGTAATTAATACTATGTTATCAGATTATTATAAGCAAGATAATGATGATTTAAAGTATTTAGTAGAAACAGAATTAGGAATAGTATCTAATTCTTCTGAACTTCAAGATACTATTATTGATAATGAGCATGATGAAATTCCAGTAATTGTATTTTATTCTACTGAAAATTTTTAAAATTAATTTTCATTTTTACTTGACAAAACTTTCCTATATGCGCTATACTGAGCATGTCCTTTGAGAGAGGTCAAACCCAAACTGCCGAACGATTCACAAAGTACAAGTGATACCGAATAGGAGAAAAACAGTTTGGTTAAGATAGGTTGATTACACCTGTATATAGGAGTACAAAGTAAGACGCTGCTTGTAGTAAAGTTGACTTTAGTAGTTTCAAGAGTAAACGAAGTTTCTAACCTATTGATTATATCTTTAAAACGGAATGGGGTAGGAGTATACAGTCCCTACTGACAAGGCAATCCTAAGCCAACTGTATAATTATAATATACAAATAAATAAATAATATAAACCGACTTATAAGGCGTAATATTTCACGAAAGTATAGTGGAATGTGCTTAAGTACAGGAGCTATTTAGTATGGGAATATAAACGGCAATAAGTTAAACCATACAACAGTATGGTAGTCAATTTACAACAAATGCGGTTTATGACAATATAAACAAATTAAATAAATATGGGACAGTAGCCAAGCGGTAAGGCACAGACCTTTTAAGTCTGATATCGTCGGTTCAATCCCGACCTGTCTCACCATTACTAGCATTGCCATTGGTATTGACTTTGCATGGGAGTTTCCCAAAGGGCTTCTCCTAGATAATTAAAAAGCCCACAATACCTTAATCTAATTTTAACATGCAATATAATTCATATTATGGGAACAAAAAATAAGCAAGATAAATCTTATAAGAAACTTCCTCCTGATGAAGTACAAGGTTTATTAGAATTTAGGAAACGTGGAAGTAAAATACCCTCTAAAAAAGGTAAAGGAAGTTTTAAACGCAAACCAAAGTATCCTGATAAGGAGAATTAAAATAATGTTTAATTATCATGTTTATGAAGTTGTAATAGGTAATCATTGTATTGATACAAAACAAGATGAAAATATTACATATGAAGTAGTAGCTGACAATCTTGCCGATGCTATTACAATTGCAAGAAAAGAATGTTGGACAGGCAAAGCAATTTCAGCAAGGTATTTAAGGGACATTCCTAAAATTAAAGAAATCAATAGAGTTTTAATTTCTAGGGCTGATTCTGAAAAGGAAGAATGATTTCTTTTAATTCCTATTAATCTCTTTTAATTTTTTATTTCTTTTATTCTCCAAATTTTTTAGTTCTCACTTGACAAAACTTAACAACATATGCTATAATGTTTATGTTGATAAGGATATGATTTATTTACTCTAATGGAAAAGGGTTCATAACCTTCAAAAACCTCCATAGGAGTTAAGGGGTTCTCCACAAAAACCCCGATTATTTAATCTTGACAAAATTTTTCATATATATTATAGTTTATAAAAATATAATAAGGTGTGGAAGCTTAAATGGTATAAGCAATCGCCTTATAAGCGATAGACAGGTTAGGTTCAAATCCTCCGCACACCACCAAGCCAATATGATATGCATGATACCAAAGCGCAAGTAGGTGTATCGAAGACTAGATAAGACCAACTACAGGGTAGTAGAGCTTACATAATTGCCTACAACAATGAATGTAACTGCACTAGCATCTGCGGCTTTTAAAAATTATTTTTAATTTCTAAAAACAGAAATTAAAAATAAAATTAATTCCAGTTTTTACTTGACAAATGTACAAGCTATATGCTATAATAACAGTACAGTCAAGGGGACAAAACTTCAAAACTTCAAAACTTCAAGACCTTGGCAAACTACATACGATATACTACTGTAAAAGCTTATATGAAGGTTAGCGCGCAGACCTTCATCAAATGGTGAGTAATAGTTGTATATAAATAAATCCTAGTGACCTGAGAAGGGCATAAAAGGTTGACTTCTGGGTGGTTCAATCAGTAACTTTTGCACCTTGACTAAGCTTCAAAAAGAAGCATAAATTAAATACCCTTAATGGGAAAATTAAATGAAGAAACTTGCAAGTACATAAATTCCACCTCTGCGAAGCAAGTGGTTGACTACACTTCAATAAGAAGTGAGGACATAAAACAGACCTTCATGTATCCGCTTGAAGGTGACTAACAATCAATAAGATTGTACTGTGAATACACAGGGTTACTCAAACACCCAATGATAGTCTCTAAAGCTTAGGGTGAATGATAATCGTGAACTTCGGAGTGGTACTACCTTAGTGTACGGGTGAAATAGCTTCGCCAAAAATTTTGAGCGGCAAGCTCACTCCCTCTAGTTAAATTTACCACAGGGAGATAGGGTTAGTGGTAAAACCCTATTGCATTGCAATGCATAATGTGAATAACAATGGTAACGGTAACTTATCAGAACTCGGTAACTAACCTTATATGAAACATCTAATGGTGGATTATATGGATTGAAAGAGGGTGGTTGTGGGTAGTCCAAGCTATGTAATGAGCAGAAAACCCTCAATCGAAAAATATATTGCAGAGTAGAGCAATGGTAGCTTGCTTGGTTCATACCCAAGAGGTAGGAAGTCCGATTCTTCCCTCTGCAACCACAAGTCACATATGACCCTCCTTGATACAGGAAGCAATACCTCTAATCATATAACATATTCCTACCTGTCATTCATGTGTTCTCCTTTCTCTGAATGATTATGTATTGCTTCTATGCTCCTTTAGACAAGTGGTTAAGTCGCCATCCTTTCACGGTGGAAGCGTCAGTTCAATCCTGACAAGGAGTACCACATGGATAACTAACGCTGCTCTTAGTTACCAGAAGAATATTAGAAGCAGTAAAGCTACGAATATGGTAGTTGGCAAGGGGATACAGTCGTTAAGGGCGAGATAAAGCTGAGTATCCCAACATGGTTCATTAGTTTAATTGGCAAAACAGGGTGACGATGTGTTGCTCAATTACAAGTTCGAGACTTGTATGAACCTTTTTCCGTTTTTGATAACGGACATATACATCCCTCCTTTGTGTTATGGTGAGGAAATCCCTATAAGGTTTCCCTACTTATAGGGTTTCCAAACCAAACCTTTTTGTTGGGATATTTAAAGTAGAAATAAAATCTAAAAATAATAATTAAAAATAGAAATAAAAATTAAATTAATTCTGAACAATTCAGAATTAAAAAATAAAAATAAAAATTAATTTTAAAAACTCAAAGGAGAGAAAACAAATGTTTAAGCTAGAGACTAATTCTAAGCGGCGAAATGGTGTAACTATTCAGCAGTTTCCTAAGTACGGGAAGACGATTGCAACTCTGAGTGGTGCAGAAGATAATGCACTTAATATCATTCAGAAGATTGTGAACAAGAGCCAGAATACATTTAATTGGTTTGCTGTGGAGAACATTAATAAGCTACAGCTACGCAATCAGTATAAGGGAGTATGCAAGGTAAATGAAAAGGATGGAGATACCTTTAATGCCGAGTATGGTGTAGACCTCGCACGAGCAAAGTGCATGAGCCGATATCATCGTGACCTTGACCCTATTCTTCGTAAGTATCTTGCAGAGGCACGTCGGCTAGTTGCTGGTTTTGAGCATTACATGTATGTACATAACATTGATTTTGAAAATGTTAAGTCTGTAGATGATATGCGTCTGTATGATTTTGGTGAGGATATGATGCGCCCTTGGGATGTAACTAAGGAAAATGCTGAGTAAAATTAAGTAAAGTAAGATTAAATAATAAGGGCTTAGAATTTTGGAGGATGACTTATTTTTAAAATGAATAATAAAATTTTAAGCCCTTTAAATATGGCGGTATGTTGGAATTGCTAGACAATGCAGACTTAAAATCTGTTGAGCGAATGCTCGTGTGGGTTGGAGTCCCACTACCGCTACCATATAGAGCAAAATGATTGCTTGAAATACAGCAATCATTTTGCTATATCTAAAAAAGGAAGGAATTGTGAGCATGAGGCAAAAATATAATTTTATACCAAATGAAATAGTAGGAATTTTAACTGTTTTAGACAAAAGTGATAAAAAGATGAATGATAGTAGGGCTTTATATCGTGTAAAATGTAATGAATGTGGATATGAATATGAATTACCAATGCGAGATATTCATAAAATTATTAAAAAATGTCATCATGTTAGAGCAGATGGCGAAACTTATATCAATAATTATGTTAAATGGTATTCTGCAAGGTTAAGAAAAATTTATGATGATATGTGTCAAAGATGTTATAATTTAAGGGATAAAACATATCGTTGGTATGGGGCAAAAGGAATTAGAGTATGTCAATCTTGGTTAGATAATCCTGAGTTATTTCAAACTTGGGCTTTAAAGAATGGATACGCTGATAATTTAACTATTAACCGAAAAGATGAAGATAAAGATTATTGCCC
Source organism: Acholeplasmatales bacterium (assembly GCA_017449215.1). GTDB lineage: Bacteria > Bacillota_I > Bacilli_A > Acholeplasmatales > Anaeroplasmataceae > Anaeroplasma. The sequence continues at coordinate 4,601 of JAFSJY010000065.1, forward strand.
TGAAAATTGTGAATGGATTACAGCTAAAAATAATGCTAAATATAAAAGTACTACATATATTTTAGAAGTAGATGGAGAAGAACATACAGGCCGTGAATGGTCTGATGTTTTAAAATTAGGCACAAATACCATTAACACATACCTTAGAAAATATGATGAAGAAATTGTAAAACAATTTATTCGTGAACGTAAAAAGAATTTAAATGCTTATCGAAAATCAAAACAAACTTGGTTAGATGTATATGGTATTTCTGACCCAGATGAAAATATAGAGGTTTAGGATTATCCTAAACCTTTTTTATTTATCTTCCTAAAAATTTTCTTAATATTAAACTAACATTTTTAAATTTTCATATCACCCTAGTCTCCTATACCACGAAGTCAAACCTTCTGAAATTTCCTTATTAAATAATAAATAAAATTTTGAAAATACATCAATTTTACTTGACAAGTATTACCGCCATATGCTATACTAAGTATGTAAACAAGAGAAGACCTCCTGAACCTTGACAATTGAATTTCAAGCTAAAGAGCTAAAGAATTAAAGTATGAACGAAAGGAGATATACAATGGCTAATTACCATGTAGATAGCTACAAGTTAATTAAAATTACTAATCATGCAATGATTAGAGCAGAACAAAGGCTAGGAACAGCGAATATAAGTGAAATTCGTAAAATGGCATTTGCAGCAAGGAAAAAAGGAGTAAAGGTCTGGTTACTTAATAAGAGCAATAAAAAAGAATCAGGACTAGATGATGATACATATTATCTGCTAAAAAATAAACTTCGTGCAGATAAGAGCGGAAATAGTAATACTCCATATTATTATAAAGGTAATATTTTCCTTTTTCGTGGTAAGTATCAATTAGTAACAATAATTCCTCTTGAAGTTCTTAAACATTAAATCTATTAACTTTTAAAGCTAAATCTATAAACCTAACAATAATTTATTTAAGCTTAAATAAGAAAAGCAAGAATGAATACTGATGAATAGGAGTGATTACAATGAGTAGACCAAAGGGAAGTAAGAACAAAAAGACCCTTGAAAAAGAGCTACAAGCACAAAATAATAAGCTAAAGAAAAATGAATGGAAACCTTCTGTAAGCCCAGAAACAAAGGATTCTAAAGTAACAGAGCAAAAACAAAATAACCCCAAACAAGTATCCACTTCATACATTGAAGAAAATACCGATTTTGTTCAATATCCAAATCAAACAAATAAAAATCCAAAAGCAGAATTAAATTACCTCAACAAACTTGATAAAAAACAATTGGACAAGCTCAAAGAATGCAAGAAATGTCATGGTAAAATTCTTGCTGACCCTTATAGAATTGATACCAATCTTATTGCTGGTCTGGTTAGCACACATAGAGAACACCCAAGATATGTAGACCTCTGCGCTAAATGTGCAAAAGAACTAAGTGATGTAGTTGATAACTGGCTTGGAAAAGATTATCCTACAAAATGGGAAGATAATTCCGATGGGTATTAAAAATAAATATTAAACTTAAATAAAATAATTAAATAAAAATAATTTTAAAAATTAAAAAGGAGATTTACTATGAATAACATGGAGAATATGAATAATATCAACTTGATGAACGATACCGATGATTTTGAGGATGATATGCAGGAAGATACTGCTGGTGTTACCCGTCCAGAGGGTTATACAGGTGAAATTATTATTAGCCCATTAAAAGCAATTCGTGCTAAGTGCATTGAATGTTGCTGTGGCAGCAAGAGTGAAGTTAAGCTATGCACTTGTAATGATTGTCCTCTTTATCCATTCAGATTTGGTAAGAGTCCATATCGTAAGGGTCGTGTTTTAAGTGATGAACAAAAGCAAGCTAATAGTGAACGTTTTAAGAAGATGTGGGCTGAACGGAAAAATGCTGGTTAAGTAATGATGTAATTTCAATTCTGTGGTTTAGTTTATTAATAATTAATTAATATTTTAAAAGGAGTAGGTCAAAAGTGGTGTAATTTACCACCTAGACCTACTCTTATTTTTTATAATCAAATAATTAAGTAAATTTTGTAAAAGTAGTATAATGGTGTGCCACTATAAAAAGTGAACCCCCTGTTCACCACCTTAATAGCCCGTTAGGGCAAACACCAGTTATGGTGTAAAAAACGTAACATCAATATCCCATGCTGAATTTAGACAAATAAGCCTTAAGGTTGGGACGCTCGTAAGAGCAAAACGTAAGCCCGTTAGGGCGATTCCTATTAAGGGTTGGGTGGGTGGGATTACAACAAACGCGCACAACATACTCTCCCCTCCTTGCATGGCTGACTTATAAAGACACCCCTATGGGGCTAGAAACCAAAGCTTTTAGGTTTCTAATTTTATTATTAAATAATATGGGTGGACTTAAATGTGTTTAATAATAAGATTACGGTGAAGCTCTAATCATAAAATCAACTCCTTTCTACTAATTAACCCCGTCCACCAATTCTACACAATACATAGAACAGGAATAGAACAATAATTACCCATCCTCTAGCAGAAATATCATAAGGACTGAGATACATATAAATTGCTAGAATCCCAAAGAACAGAAGAGAAAGATACATGAGGTAGAATATTAAAAAGAGGATAGATAAGAATAAAACAATTAAATTCTCACCTACTCCCTTTTCTTTATTCCATTTAAACAATAGCATCTTAAAAGTTTTTCGCACTCTCAAATTATAGCATTCTCCTTTCTTTATTAACCATTTTGTTCAAGTGTACAAATTTCTTCGGGGTATGCTTCAAGTATATCGCCATTATTAAATTTAATATTCCAAGCAGGAAGGCATTCTAAATCCCATTCTCCTTCTTTGCATCTACTTAGAACTTCAAAGGGTTTACCATTAAACTTCTCTGTTTCATTATATACTTGATGAAATTTATCAAGGAATCCTGTTTCTTCATACAGGTCAAACCAATAATTTACAAAAGCTCTTTCTTCTTCAACTGTCATTTCTTCACGAGAAACATTGCTATCTAATAACTCTTTGATAGTACGCATCTTAATATCCTCCATATTAGTATTCATAATTTCATTGTTCTCCATCTTACTCATACCATATTCAGACATAATTATTTCTCCTTTGTAATTGTAATTTTGAAGTTATCACTTTGAGGGAATGTAATGTGAAATGAATGCTCTCCATTGTTATTGTCATTTACTTCATTAGGGTAATAACTAAGTTCACCTCCTAACTCTTTCATTAAATCCCAAATTTGGTTATATATATCTGTAACAGTAATTTTTGCCATTGTTATTCTCCTTTCGTTTTTGTTAAACAAAATCTTCTGTTTTACTAATTTCATCACGATAAAGTTCATAACAGAAGAATGTACCATCTTTATTACGAATAGTATGTACCTGAACATCCGAATTAGGATAAGCTTCAATGAACTTTTCAAGTTCACTATCGTTATATAAGTAACGAGCATCATCAAGAAGCTTCGCTTTCTGCTTAGGCTTAGGAGAGCAGAAATGAACAATAATTTCTGCTAAAATATTAGAAGCAACTTGCTCAATAATTATATTGCTATCAGCGAGGCAATTAGATTCATAAGTAACACCAGTATTATAAGCCATAATTATTCTCCTTTCATTTGTAAAACAAAATTTTAAGCAAGCTGACTATAGGGAAGTTCATTAGTTGTATAAATTACGTTTTTAGGCTTAATACCACGTTCACGAATAGCCCTTGCGCAAGCAGCACAAGGTTTAGCTAAAGCAGGATGCCCATCTTTATGTTCACGATATATGTACAGACAAGCTTTTGAATAGTCTATATCCATATATTTGACGCTTAAAAGGCAAGCAAGTTCTGCATGAATAGCCCCATTGTTTTTTGCTTCATTGTCGGTAAAATTCCTTTCTTTATTTAACTCCTTTTGTAATGGATTAGTTTTAGTAGAGTTCCAACCTACAGCAATAACTTTATTACCATATGCAAGAACTGCACCCAAATGATGTTGAGGACAATCACTCATGAATGAAGCTGCCCTTGCCCTCTGCAAATTTCTCTGGATAGTAGATTTACTAGGCATCTTTTGTAATCTCCTTTCGTTTAAAATTAAGCTACTTTATAATATTCAAAATAAGTGTTAATAAAGGTTTTAGCATCACGCATGATTTCTTTACTAGCAAATCCTCGAATATAATGATTATAGAATCTTCTTAAATCCTTTTTAGAATTAGGATTATATTCATGAATACTAAAGTAGCCATCATCTATTGCTCTCTCAGTTACTTCAAATTCATCTAAAAGTTGCTCTTCATCATCAATAACACCACGAATATCAATATAATATTCCTTTTTATCTTTTTCAATGACGTAATAAGCATGAACAAGTTGATTTTCATAATCATCGTGTATAATTCTTATTGTCCCTTCTTTATGCTTAAGAGCATAGGCATATGCAAAATAAGCACAATAGCCATGAAGATAAGCCATAGCACAATCCTGAGTACCATCATAAACTTCATCCATAAAGTCAAAGTTAAATGGATAAATTTTATTATTAGTTTGTGCCTGAATCCAAAAACCTTGAAGCAATATAATTCTCCTTTCCCCCGTATAGCCGATAGGTCAGCTTTATCGTGATTGATTTTAATCTTTCAATCTCCAACAAAGATATAACATGAAAGCTAAAACCAATGCTATCATTAGTTCGTACCCGTCTACCGTCAAACAACCGCCTCCTTTATTTATTGTTATCATTGTTATCATTATTATCATTAGCTAACAATGGTAACATAAATATGCCAAGAGGAATAGGATAGATACATAAAAGGAATCTAAACCAATTCATATCTCCTTCTGAACA
>JAFSJY010000004.1 GCA_017449215.1 Acholeplasmatales bacterium
AACTATAACATATTAATAATTTTGGAAGAATATCAAGTAAAAAGAAAAAGAGGTAGAAAAGATATAGAAATGTATAGAATAAATGACTGAAATAATGTATAATCATATTTGAGAAAAATCGATGAAATAGTGCTTATATTTGCATATTTTAAAATGATTTTTATAAAAAATATGAGGTATCAAAAGGTATACATTTCTATATCTTTTCTACCTCTTTTTCTTTTTACTTGATATTCTTCCAAAATTATTAATATGTTATAGTTGGAGGTTTTATAAAATGATATATGGATATATAAGAGTTTCAACTAAACAACAAAAAATAGATAGGCAGTATGAAGAAATAAAGGACTTAGTCGTTGATGATAAGCATATTTATATTGATAAGGAATCAGGTAAAGATTTCGATAGAAAAAATTATCAAAAGCTTATTAGAAAAATAAAAAAAGACGACCTACTAATAATTAAATCAATAGATCGTCTAGGTAGAAATTATCATATGATATTAGATGAATGGGCTAGAATTACTAAAACTATAGGAGCTGATATAAAAGTAATTGATATGCCATTATTGGATACTAGAATTGAAGGTAGAAATCTTGTTGGTAAATTTATATCTGATATTGTGCTTCAAGTATTATCATTTGTTGCAGAAAATGAGAGAACTAATATTAAACAACGTCAAGCCGAAGGCATAAGAATTGCAAAAGAAAAAGGTGTAAGATTTGGAAGACCTAATAAACTTCTTCCTTCTAACACCAATGAAATATTAGATAAATATATCAATCATGAAATTAATAATATTGAAGCTGCTAAACTTATAGGAGTTTCAAGAGGTACTTTCTTTAGATTATCAAAATCTAGAAAAATGTCCGAGTATAGGAAAAATGTCCCAAACACCTAGAAAAATGTCTCTAATTCGAGAAAAATGTCCGAGTACTACTTGCGCCTTATTAATAAAAGACTAGTTAATTAATACAAAGTAATATTAGGAACAGTATTAAAAAATATGAAATCAGCTCTATTAAGCCATTTTATGAATTTAAGCAAAGAAAAAAGGTTTAACACCAAACGGTATCAAACCTATTGTTCTTTAATGGAGGCCCCGACCGGATTTGAACCAGCGATCAGGCAGTTGCAGTGCCGTGCCTTACCACTTGGCTACAGGGCCACATACGAACAAATAAATTCTACCAAAATTAAATTAATAAGTCAATTATATTTTGTCACGTTGAACAAAATTAGCACTCTATACTTGACAGTGCTAAAAAATAGGGCTATACTATAATTGCAATCAATAAAATTGCGAAATAGACGAATGGGAGGCTTATTAATATGGAAAACTATAACAACAATAATGAAAACGAGAATGTATTAGAAAAATATGGCCGTGATGTAGTTAAGCTTGCACGTGAAGGCAAGATTGACCCTGTAATAGGCCGAGATGAGGAAATTAGACGTATCATTAAGATATTGTCACGTAAAACTAAGAATAACCCAGTTCTAATCGGTGAACCAGGCGTTGGTAAAACAGCTATTATTGAGGGATTAGCTAGACGTATAGTAGCTAACGACGTTCCTACTTCTTTAAAGGATAAATCAATATTCGAACTAGATATGGGTGCGTTAGTTGCTGGTGCGAAATTCCGTGGTGAATTCGAGGAAAGATTAAAGGCTGTTTTAAATAAGGTTAAGGAATCAGATGGAAATATCATTATGTTTATTGATGAAATCCATCTAATTGTAGGCGCTGGTAAGGCTGATGGTGCACTAGATGCTGGTAATATGCTAAAGCCTATGCTTGCGCGTGGTGAATTACATTGTATTGGTGCTACTACTCTAAAGGAATATCGTGAATATATCGAAAAGGATTCTGCACTAGAACGTAGATTCCAAAAGGTATTAGTTGCTGAGCCATCTGTAGAGGATACAGTATCTATCCTAAGAGGTATCAAGGAAAGATTTGAAACACATCATGGTGTTACAATTCAGGATAGTGCCATTGTAGCCGCTGCTTCTTTATCTAATAGATATATTACAGATCGTTTCTTACCAGATAAGGCAATTGATTTGATTGATGAGGCTTGTGCTTCATGTCGTATGGAAATCGATTCTAAGCCAGCTGAGCTAGACGATTTAGATAGAAAGATTGCACAGCTAAAGATTGAAGAGATGGCCTTAAAGAAGGAATCAGATCCTTCTTCTATTAAGAGATTAGAATCAGTTAGAAATAATCTAAAGGAATTAGAGGCAAATGCTTCAGAATTATCTAAAAAGTGGGAACAAGAAAAGAAAGAGATTTCTGCTTATAAGGATATCAAGAAGGAATTAGAAGCCAACAAATTCCAATTAGAAAAAGCATTTAATGAAGGTAATTATAAGAGAGCCTCAGAGCTTCAATATTCTATTATCCCAAGCCTAGAGGCTAAGGTAAAGGAATATCAAGAAAAATCTAAAGAGGATCATTTATTAAGTGAATCTATTAGTGAAGAGGATATCGCTGAGGTTATTTCTAAATGGACTAATATCCCTATTTCTAAATTAATGCAGGGCGAACGTGAAAAGATATTAACATTAAAGAATACTCTTGAGGAAAGAGTAATTGGACAAGATGACGCCGTTGAATTAGTAAGTGATGCTATTATCCGTCAACGTGCAGGTATCAAGGATGAGAATAAGCCAATTGGTTCATTCCTATTCCTAGGTCCTACAGGCGTTGGTAAGACTGAGCTTGCTAAAGCATTAGCTGATGCCTTATTTGATTCTGAATCACACATCATAAGATTAGATATGAGTGAATATATGGAACAATATTCAGTATCTAAGCTAATTGGTTCTGCTCCTGGTTATGTAGGATATGATGAGGGTGGTCATTTAACTGAAAAGGTTAGACGTAATCCTTATTCTATTGTCTTATTCGATGAAATCGAAAAGGCACATCCAGATGTATTTAATATCCTACTTCAAATCCTAGATGATGGTAGATTAACAGATTCTCAAGGTAGAACAGTTGATTTTAAGAATACAATCATAATTATGACATCTAATATTGGTTCACAGGAATTATTATCAGGCGATAAGAATGCTGTAAACAACTTATTAAAGAAATACTTTAAGCCTGAATTCTTAAATCGTATTGATGAAATAATTACATTTAATCCATTAACAAAGGATGTACAATTTAAGATTGTTACTAAGCTATTACATAATCTTGATGTAAGATTAATTTCTCAAGGCATTTCTATTACATTCACAGATGCTTTAAAGAAGCATATTCTAGACGAATCATTTGATTTAGAATATGGTGCTAGACCAATCAAGCGTTATATTACTAAATACATTGAAACATTTATTGCAGAAAAGATTATTAGAGGCGAAGTAAAGCCTAATGTTGAATATGTTCTTGATGCATTAAATGGTGAAATAAGATTATTAAATAAGTAGTTAAAAAAATTAAGGGTTGCAACTAAATGCAACCCTTATTTTTCTACAAACCGATTCCAAATACTCCACATACTGCAAGTACTGCAAAGATAACAAATAAAACCTGAAGAACAATCTTTAAAGTTTTATTCATCTTAGTATCAGATAACCATAACCATCCAGCAACTACTGCACAAACAATTAAGATTAAATCTGAAACCATCTTAACCTTTCCTAAGAAAGCCCAAGTACCACCACATACATTAAAGATCCAGATTGTACCAGATACCATTAATGAAATGAAGGCAAATAAACCAATAACCCATAATAAAGTACTATACTTTTTCATTTTTTTCTCCTTTTTTAAACCAGTTATGATTATATCATAATTCGGACAAATTAAATCATATGATTTAATATTTATCTTTTGCGGATTATTCTCATTTTAGCACTATGTGCTCTATTGTTATATTCTAATTCTTCAGGACTTGCTGTAATAGGCTTTTTAGTGATTAACTCAAATGGAGCATCAGGTATATTAGCCATAGGTAATCCCTTTGGAATATTAACCTCAGTCTTTTCCTTAAATACAGTTTTACAGATTCTATCCTCTAATGAATGGAATGTAATAACAACTGCGTAGCCATCACTATTTAGCATATCTAGGGCATCTAAAATAGAAACCTCAAATACTCTTAATTCATCATTTACTGCGATTCTTAACGCTTGGAAGATTTGCTTTGCAGGATGACCCTTACTTCTTAATACCTTAGCCGGTAATGCACTTTTAATTACATCAACAAGCTCAAATGTAGTATTAATAGGCTTAGTCTTTCTTACCTCTTCTATTTTTCTAGCTATTTGCTTAGAAAATGGATCCTCTCCATATCTATAAAATATTCTAGATAAATCCTCAAATGACCATGTATTAACAATAGTATGAGCAGATAGCTCCTGTTCTTGGTTCATTCTCATATCAAGTGGAGCGTCATAATTATATGAAAAGCCTCGCTCTGGAATATCAAATTGGAATGATGATACACCTAAATCATATAAAATACCATCAATATGATCTACTCCTAGCTTATTTAATTCTTCCTTTAAATTTACGAAATTAGATTTAATCTGAGTGTAATTAGATGAAACCTCATCTAATACCTCCTTACTTCTAGATATCGCATATTCATCCTGGTCGAAGCAATATAGATGTCCTCCATCAGTTAATCTTTTTAGAATTTCCTTTGAATGACCTCCACCACCAGTTGTGGCATCAACATAAATACCATTAGGTTTTATATTTAATCCTTCAATTGCTTCATTTAATAAAACACTTTTATGTATATACATAAACATCACCAACTTTTAAAAATTCAATTAATTATAACATAAATATCATTATAAAACAGAAAAAAGACACCCCAGGTGTCTTTTTCTGTTAAAAGAATATCTTAAATTATTCTTCAGAAGAATCAGCCTTAGAAGCTACTACTTGCTTACCCTTATAGAAACCGCAGTTACCACAAACTCTATGAGCTAATGTTAATTCACCACAGTTAGGACAAGTAATCATTCCTGGAACTGATAAAGCTAAATGAGAACGTCTCATTCTCTTCTTCATCTTAGATACTCTACGGAAAGGTACTGCCATCTTTCTTCCTCCTACAGTAAATCTTTTAGTGACGCAAACGCAGGATTGATTTTTTCTTCCTCTTCCTCATCTTCCTCTGATTCATCATCAAATTCATATGAAGATTGAGATGCAGGCTTATTCTCTAGAATAGCACTTATGATAGCTTCCCTAGTATCTAAGGTTAAGCCCTCAATTATAGTTGCATCCTCTATAGATTCATCCTTAGTAAAAATCTCTTCTGATTTTACATCTATATCATAAGCAATTTCATCAAGTGAAACAGAATCCTGTAATGTTAATCTAATTTTAATCTTAAATTCGCATAACCAAGTATTCTCTCCACGATCCTTAATCATAGTATGAACGTAACAAGTATCTAAAGATAAAATATCCTCAAATCCATTAAGTTCTTCACTTAAATCAAGCTCTTCATCATATGAATAAGGCATTTTGAAGTTACCTAATTGAGCTAAAGCAAATTTCATAAAATCACCCCAGCAGTACTAATTATATTATTCTGACTATTAAAAGTCAAGCAATAATTATATATATAATTAGTCGTTATCAGTTGTAAAATTTAAATTGACAGTAATACACAAAGGGTTATAGGGGAATGTGTCCCCTAATAAGCGTAGCGTTATTCTTAAACCCTTAAGGGTTCGCCCATTCAAAAATAGAAAAGACATATCATTTAGTCTATAA
>JAFSJY010000066.1 GCA_017449215.1 Acholeplasmatales bacterium
ACTAATATAGTTGAGTAATTCAAAAAAACTAATTTTCCATCTATATTACATAATTAAAATATAATAAATTTGTAAATTAAAAAGGCTGTAAACCTTGATAATGAATTAAAATTCAAAACCTAGGTTTTTTCACAGCCCCTTATTTTTTATTATTCTGAAATAGCCTTTAGAATTAATCTTGGTCTTACTGTCCAAACGTTATTTTCTTCATCGAAAGTACCTGCAACAAACTTCCAAGTATTAGTCATATCGAATCCATTATTAGAAGCTAATCCTTCTGAAATAACGAATGCAGTATTCTTTTCATCATCCCATAAATCATAAACCATAGATGAAGAGTTTACTATTTTGTTATAGTATTCACCCCATAAACCATAGTTAGAAGCTGTAAGATATGATCCAAGTGGGTTAGTTACTGGACGACCAACAATTGAGCTTGAGTTCTTATGTGCATAATTCATACCTGCAGCTCTATTTCTTTCTGCATTTAAGAAGATACCATTATATAAGAAGTCAACTTCAGAAATGTTATTCTTAATTACTACTGTACCAGAACCATTATCTAAGTCACCAATGATACCTGCATTATATTGACCCTTAGAAATTACTAGACCACGTACGAAGTTGTTATATACTTCTGTATAGTAAACAACATTATCATTCTTAATACGGCTGATTAATAGACCAGTGTTACCACCAGCATCTCCACCATCACCGATTACTGCGTCAACATAACAATCATGTACATATAACTTAAATACTGTTTGATCATTATTCATTTGAGCATTACCAATGATACCACCAGCATACTTGTTAGTAGCATGAATTTGATATTGATTTAATGAATTATAATATAATCTACCATCAGTATATCCAGAACCTGTTGGAGCTACGAAATATGAATCTCCATCTTCGTTTGTACCAACAAGAGGCATGTAATCTGCATATGGGTTAACTAGTGAGCAGTTAGCAACATAGTTAATACCACCAGTTACTTGACCAATGATACCACCAATAGCTTCCTTACCAGCTGTATTTACACGAGTTGCATGTACATTATATACATAACCACCTTGTAATTCACCGATAATAGCTACTTGCTTAGCAACACCTGTATCACCAATGATGTTGATATTGTCGAATTTAACATCCATGATAGTACCATTAGATACCTTAGAGAATATGTTAACATTCTTTACATTAGATGTCTTGCCAGTCTCATCAATTGATACATTAGAAATTGTATGGTTATTACCACGGAATAATCCTGTAAAGTCTACTGGATTTCCAGATATAACATAATTGAATCCTGTGAAGTCTAAATCCTTAGTTAAGCTATAGATTGTATTAACAGATAATGAAGTACCGTTAACCTTACCTGTCTTAGCCATATCATAGAATGCTTGTTCAGAATCGATATCAACTACCTTAATTTGAGTTGAATATACGCTATTCTTAGCTGCATTAGATCTATTAGAATTTACAACTGCATAATATAAGTAATATTGTGTACCACCAGTTGTTACTGTTTTATTATCAGCAGTAAATTCGGCAATAATTGAATCAGTATTAATCTTATTATATTGAACATCGCTTCTAGCAATTAAATCAGCTGCACTACTTAATGTTAATGGTGTAGTTGACCATACTGCAGCAACATCACCTTCAATATTAGATAATCCACCGCTTACTACGAAGCCATCCTGGCTTAATGTAACAGCTGCATCACCAACAAAGTCGATATCACAATCTGGATCTACAACATATACCTTATATGTATATGATGTTGTATAAGCTGTATTAGATTTTAATGTAGCAGTTGCTGTTATTTCATATACACCAGGAACTGATGTATATACATTAGAAGCTACATCTTCTGCGTCTTTTGCGATTGTATAGAACTTAGAATTACCATCTGTTGCATACTTTACAGTATATCTCATATCATATAATGATGCTGGTAATTCAGAAACTGTAATTGAAGAATCGTCAGTTGGATATAATCTTGGAGCAATGAATGAACCATAGATATTAACTCTGATAGCATCAGCACCAGTTGATACTATATCACCTAATGTTTGCTTACGACCCTTTACATTAATTTTAATTTCCTTAGATTCAGAAACCTTACCAGATGTAGCTGTTGCAGTTAATGTAACCTCTGTATCTGTTTCAGGTACTGTAATTCTTGCCCATGAGAATGCTGACCAAGATACTGAATACTCTTCACCATATTCAATATTAATTATCTTAGTATTTGAGCTCTTCCATGAGATATCAGTATTATGTAATAACTTAGGAAGTCTGAAATCTTGGTAAGTTGCATCATATCTTGTGATTGCTTCACAGATTGATAATGCTGACTTAACAGCAATTTCATCATCTGATAAAGTACCAAAATCATTATTATAAAAATCAATCATGTCATAATGATCATATTGATCCCAAGATGTCTTATTTAATGTAGCACCAATAGGCTTACCATCAGCATAAGTCTTTAAGTCATCAGCTGCTAATGCTACTCTATCACCCATATTTACTGAACCATCAGTATTTCTATTATCAGTATGAATTTTATCAGTAGCTCCAGCTAATTGATCTCTAAATGAGCTATTAGTTAATGTTGCTTCATAATCTGTATCAAATTGTTCACCATCAATTGCTAATCCAGAAATAACTGAATTAATAGATGATAAATTCTTAAAGTCTGAATCACTTAATCCTCTTGCAAATTCAACACCACCTGAGAATGCTAAATCCTCAGTTGCTGTTCTATATGAAGAACCATCTTCCCAACCAGTAAATGCAACATACTTCTCTCCATCACTATATTCAGTATTAAAGATTGAATATGCTGTACTACCACGGAATGCATCCTTGTTATAACTTGAATCGTTTGCAATTGAATAACCAGCTTGGTTATTTACATAAGATAAAATACCATAGTAACTATTGTAACTTGCGATTGAACGAGCTAGGTCAATATTATTACTCTTATTTTGAATACCAGGTAAACCTCTTGTATCAGAGATAGTACCATCATTATTGATACCAGCACAGTTATTAAATGCTGTAAAATTTGATACCTGAAGAACACCTGGGTTAGAGTTATCACCAATACCATGTAGCTTATTATCGAAAGCTAGTGAATTTTCAACAATAACGTTACCCTTCATTGTTGAACCACCAAGCTTAAATCCGATACCATCACCATTTAATGTATCATATGTTTCTTCAAGCTCAGCCTTAGGTTTAGTCATATCCTGACCTTCTCTAAAGTGCTTATATGGTAAGAAACCATTTTCGAATGATACACAGTTATAAATAATGATTGTACCAATATCACCAGAATCTACCTTAGCAAATAGGTCCCAACCATCATCTGAGTTTCTAGCAGCAACACATCCATCAAAGATGTTACCATAACCAACTGTTAACTTAGCTGCGAAACCATCGGCATTTTCACCAAATGTACTATAATCGTAATTTGCGAATGAAGTACAATTCTTAATTAAATTACAAGTAGGCCAGCTATCAACTGTTGAATCAGATGAATAAGCACGTCCAATTTGTAAGCCTGTATCTCTATTACCATAGAATAAACAATCTTCAATAATATTATGGCTACCAGCAACATAAATACCATTATCTCCAGCACCATATACCTCGATACCCTTAATATACCAGTAATTAGAGTATACTTGGATACCTCTGTTTGCATCAGCAGTATACATTGATGAAAAATCAAATATTACTTTTCCAGTATTATTTGGATTGGGCATGATAGTAATGTAGTTATCATATGTACCAGATACTACATTTGATTTGTCAACTGCACCTTCTTCTCTTACACCTAATTGTTGTCTATCAGCACTCTTGTAGATACCCTCATTTAATAGGATAGTATCACCAGCCAATGCATGAGTATGTGCATAGAAGAATGTTGTAGGTGCAGATGGATTAGTACCATCAACACTATCAGAACCATCGGCAGATACATAAATTGTTCTACCACTAGATCTTCCATTTGTTAATTCCACTGCTTCATTTGAATCGCTATTTGAAGCTACAAATGGGGTTAAAGCACCAACTGTTACAGCAGATAGGGCTAATATAGATAAAATTCCAATTTTCTTTTTCATATTCTCTAGCCCTCCTTCTACTTATCAGTTGCTATAATAAATCCATGTACATAAATACCACCATTTGGATTTGCTAAATAATATGTTCCAGCAGATGGAATATCATATACCTTACGTACAATTTCTTGCTTAGCAGCAGTTGTAACCTCAGATTGTAAAATATCAGCAGACATTGTATGAGTATCTAAGTCCTCAGGATATAAGCATAATTCTCTTTCTTCTTCACCTGTTGATGCAAAGAATACTACAAGCTTTGCAGGCTTTGTAAATTCAAACTTGAATGCTTGAGCAGAACCCTTAATAGTAACTCTTTCATCAAATGATAAAGAACCAAGATAATCCTTAGCTGCTCTACCTGATGTATATGTAGCACCAGTAGTGTAGTAATTATCACTATCAATCTTAGTAGGTAGTGGTCCATGAATAAATGTAGTACCTGCTAATAAGATATCAGCTGGTAAGTTATCACCAGTTAAACCATTAATTACTGGTGTTAATGTTGTATAAGAAATAATATCTTGAGTAGTTGATTTAGTAATCTTTATACCCTTAGTACATTTAACTGTTGGATCACTAATTAATGAAACAGTAATATCCTGTGCTTGATTTACCTTAAAGATATCAACACCATCAATTTGATATTTATCATAACTAAATGGCTCTGTATATGAATCAGATACAACTGGTTGAACATATACTTCCCATCCAGCTGCTTCTACATCAATACCATCGATAGATTGATCAAATAATGCACTACCAGAATTAATCTTAATTGATTCAATAGGATCATCTACATCAATAATTAAGAATGCACTAGCATCATTACTATAATTTACACCATCAATTACGATATCATCAGCTTTATATGTAACCTTAACAACATATGTACCTACTGAATCGATATCAACAGTACTACTATCAATTGATACTTGATCTGGAGTAAGTGATACAACTCTTGTTTCAGTTGCGTTATCACCAGTTGAAGTCCACTTATGTAACTTAATTGATAAGCCATTTAATAGGTTGTATAAATTAAAGTCATGGTCATAATCATCCTTATATTTTTCTACATAAGTATCATGTAATAAATATTCCTTAATCTTTTCGCCATCTGCAAAGCTTACCTCAAGACCTGCATTAAATGTTAGTCCTGGAGTAGATTCGAAAACAGATGGTTTAACACTAACATTATAAGATTGATTTAAAATTCTATTGCTTAATCTATGTGTAACAGTAACCTTATAAGTTCCCACAGTATTCGTGTCTACTTCACTATAATCAACTGTATAGTCCCTAGTAGGCATATTTACTAAACCCTTATTTGCTCCGTTAGCATCATAAACTGATAAAGAACGATTAACTACTAATCCTTCATAACTAAATTCTTCACCAATATAGAATACTTTTCTAACATTTGAAGTATCTAGTACAATAGATTTTAATTCTGTTCTATCTGTATCTTCAATAACAACTGCATCCTCATCATTAACTGGTGAAGTGTTTCTACTTACTGCGTAACTGCCACAGCTAGTCGCAACACCTACAAAAGCTAAAGATAATGCTAGAATGCCAATTCTCTTTTTTCCTTTCATATTCTAATTCCTCCTTTTTAGGACACTTTACAATTATAACTTATTTTAACATTTAAGCGCTTTCAAGTCAATTTGTTTAAACAAATTAATATCGTACGTTATTCATACTTTTGTGCCGAATATGTGAAATAGTTTTTTTAAAAAATAAAAAAGGCTGCAATACATACGTATCACAACCTTTGATATTAATTTAAAATTTTACTTTTCGTAAGATACACTTAAATTAACGATGAAGAATGACTTACCAGATGATTGGCATGTAATCTTTAAATAAGCAATATTAGAAGTTGTAGAAACTAACTCAATATCCTTAGTGCCACCATCTTTTGTGAAATCTCCATATACCTTACCAGCAGGTGTTAATACATCAGCTGATGCTACTTCTACATTGTTAGAATCATAAGCTGTAATCTTAACATACTTTGAAGCGCTAGTAGAACCAGCTGTGAAACCAGTCATATTAACAGTTACTCTCTTAGTTTCATCAGCAATTGTTGGAGTTTGTAAATATGTAGATGTTGAAACATCAGCATTCTTAGCTACAGATATTTGTAAGCAGCTATATTCATCTGTGTTTGCAATATAACCATCAGAACCAGGTCCGAAATCAGGATTACTACTATCTGAAGTCTTACCATCTTTTTGGTCAGCTTTATATGAACCATTAGAAGCCCATGTATCTCCAGCTGCAGGTGCCTTTGGAGTATAAGTTAATGTAACCTTAGATGCAGTTTGAAGTGATGCATAAATTGCTGTAGTTGATACAGTTACGTTAGCTGCTTGTAATTCAGTTGCTAATGTCGCATCTGAATAGAAACCAGCAATTGTATAACCTGTAAAGTTAATTGCATTAAGTTGAGATGTAATAGATGCTGCACCTGTCATACCAGTTACAACAAATACATAAGCATCATCAATACCAGTTGCAGCTGTAGATGCAGCTGAATATGGCTTAACAGGTACTGCTGCCTTTGTAGCTTGAGTAAATGAAGTCCATTCACTAGCAATTGAAGTTACTGCTGCTTCTGTAGTTGCATTATTAATAGCTGTCTTACATGCTTCTATTTGCTCGTCAATAAATCCCTTTAATACTGTAGATGCACCAGTATATTCAGTACCAGTCTTATAAGTATCAATTGCTTCTAAAGCTTGGTTCTTAGCAGTAACTAATGGATTAGCTGTCTTTGTCTCAAATGTAGCAGCAATATTATCTACATTCTTCTTAGATTCACCAGCTGGTTTAGCTGTAAACTTAAGTCCTCTAACTGCAGAAATGTTAGTAGAAATATTTTCAGCAAGAGTTGTACCATTGATTACGATTGATGCCTTACCATCAGCTGTATCAATAACAACCTTAACCTTATATAAAGTGTTAGTTGCAACAGTAGGATTTGCTGCATCAACAACATCAGCTCCACCATCTAATCTATAAGCGAACTTACCCTTAGTAGTATTGTCTGATCCACCCATAACTCTTAGACCAAATACTTCAGTATTTGTAGCAGCTGCACTTGAACCATCTACCTGGAAGAATGCTTCACCATTCTTAATTGCTTCAAATGATGCTTCAAAATAAACTGTTAAAATACCAGTTGTAGAAATCTTCTTATCACCGAAATCAACATTTAAGTTATTCTTTTCGATATGATACTTACCAGCATTTGTTACCTTGTTATCAGCAGATGTTGTTGTAACAGTAACTGTAGTTGCATCAAATGATGAAGTTTCAACAGTTGTAACTGTTTCATCATAGAAATCTGTAGCGAAAATTTTATTTTCAGATGCAGCTAATGTATCATAATCATTAGCATCTTCAAATACTGCAGTTAAAGTTACAGCACCTGTAACTGCATCATCAAAGTTATATGGAGTAACGCCGCCATCAGCTGACCAGAAATCAAATCTCTTTCCAGTTTCAGTTGGAAGAGCAGTTCTAGCAGGCTTTGTAACCTTACCATTCTTTTCAACAGTTTGCTTTAAAGCAGTTAATTCTGTTGTTCCATTCATAAATTTAACATCAAATGTTTGAGTAGCTGGAGTTGTGCCTTGGCCTTCACTAGTGCCTGTACCAGTACCAGTTCCAGTTCCAGTTCCTTCACCAGTTCCAGTTCCTGTGTCTTGAGCAGGAGTATTTTGTGCTGGTGTTGTAGTATCATCACCACAAGCAGATAAACTAAATACAGCGGCTGCAGCTAATGCTAAGCCTAATAAAATTTTTCTTTTCTTCATTTTTAAATCTCCTTAAATCTAATTCATCGTTATTGGAAGCGATTCCAACAACAAAGGTTATAAAAATTATAACATTATTTTTTTGATATGTAAAGCGTTTGCATAATCTTTATTTTCATATATTTATGTGCGATTTAATACTGATATATGAAAAGAAAAGGAAGATTTCTCTTCCAATTCTTATGCAAGCTTTTCAACTAATTCTTCTATTTGCTTTTTAGCATTATCATCTAAGCTAGATAATAATTTAACATTAGTATCAATTATTTCTAAATTCTTACACTTAGATAATTTTTCAGCCATTACCTTTGCTGCCATAGGAGCCCATGTACCATTTTCAATAAATGCTACCTTTTTATTTTGATATCCTCTTTCTACTAATCCATCAATAAATGTATTCATTGAAGGGAAGATTGTTCCATTATATGTAATAGATGCAAATACGATTCTATCATATCTAAATGCATCCTCAAATGCTTCTGTCATAGAATCATTATTTAAATCACATACAATTGCCTTAATACCCTTAGCTTCTAGCTTTTCCTTTAATAAATTAGCAGCGTCTAATGTATTACCATATACACTTGCTGTAGGAATGAATACACCCTTACTTTCAGCTTCATATTTACTCCAAGTATCATATGTAGATAGATAATAATCTAAATCTTTATCTAGGATTGGTCCATGAAGTGGACAAATAGTTTCAATCTTTAAATTTGCTAATTTCTTAAATACTGCTTGAACCTGTGCACCATATTTTCCTACTATACCAAAATAATATCTTCTAGCTTCACAAGCCCATCCTTCAGGATCATCATAATCTAATGTACCAAACTTACCAAATGCATCTGCTGAGAATAATACATTTTCATATTCGTCATATGTAAACATAACCTCTGGCCAATGAACCATAGGTGCCATAATAAACTTTAAGTTATGCTTACCTAAAGATAAATTATCTCCTTCTTTAACAATTAGTTTATTATTCTTTACATCACCATAAAACTGATTTAAGAATTTAAATGACTTATCTGTAGATACTAATGTAGCATTAGGATACTTCTTAGTAAATTCTACGATACTACCAGAATGGTCTGGTTCCATATGTGAAATAACTAAATAATCAACATTCTTACCATTTAATTTAGCTTCTACATTCTTTAACCATTCCTTACTAAAATGCTTATCAACAGAATCCATTAAGCAAATCTTTTCATCAATAATTAAATATGAATTATAGCTCATTCCATTATCTACTGGAAATTGTCCTTCAAATAATTTAATCTCATGGTCATCAACACCAACATATAATACTTCTTTCATTTTTATACCTCTTTCTTATTATTTTAAATGATTACTTAAAATCATTAATAAACCTATCAATAATCTGTTTAGCATTACATCCATATATTTCCTTAGGAAGTCTTTTTAATGCTTCTTCCTTAATATTATCAGGAATACCAAAGAATGCTTCTGCAATAGCTCCTGCAATAGCTGATGTGGTATCACAATCACCACCAATAGATATTGTAGTTCTTATTGTTTCCTCAAAGCTATCACTAATTAAGAAGCAATACAATGCCTCAGGAACTGAATCCTGACATGTAGCACTAAATTTATAATTCTTTCTTAATTCCTCATAACTAAAATCTACATCATAAAACTTTTCTATGTAATCCTTTATAAATGCTTTAGATTTACCTATTCTTGCATAATATATGCATATAGCAACTACAATAGCTCCCTTTAATCCTTCAGGGTGGTTATGAGTAACAATTGTTACCTTAGTAGCTAAATCCTTAACCTCTTCTTCACTATTACCATACCATCCACAGGCAGATACTCTCATAGCACTTCCATTACCAAAGCTTCCATATGCATTTCTGCTTGGTCCAAATAACCATTGATAAAATCTACCACCATATCCAGAATCAGGATAAGCTCTACCCCATTTCTTTAATGTATCTATGACCTTATCATTATCATTTACATATCCATTTTGTAATATTTCAGCAACGGCTAATGTCATAACTGTGTCATCAGTAAAGAAATTCTTATCTGTAAATAAAGGAAATTTCATTGTTCTTATGTTGTTAAATTCATAAATAGATCCAACAATATCGCCTATTATAGCACCTAACATAATAATCACCATCGCTTCCTTTCTTTAATTATAACACAACACTAATTAAAGAAAAAAGACTGAAAACAAAAGATACAATGATAATCTAAAAAGGCGTATCTTTTAAGATACACCCTTTATAATCCTATTCAAATTCAATTGTTGCAGGTGGTTTAGATGTACAATCTAATAGTACTCTATTTACACCTCTAACCTCATTAACAATTCTTCTTGAAATGATGTCTAATACATCATAAGGAATTCTAGCCCAGTCTGCTGTCATGAAATCTGATGTTTGAACTGCACGAAGTGCGATTGCATAATCATAAGTTCTTTCATCACCCATAACACCTACAGATTGCATATTTGTTAAAGCTGCGAAATATTGACCTAAATTACAAGACTTATCAACACCAGCCTTAGCAATTTCTTCTCTATAAATATAGTCAGCCTCTTGAACAATCTTAACCTTTTCAGCTGTTACCTCACCAATAATTCTAATACCTAGACCAGGACCTGGGAATGGTTGACGATATACTAAATAATCTGGAATACCTAATTCTAGACCAACCTTTCTTACCTCATCCTTAAATAATAATCTAAGTGGTTCAATTATTTCCTTGAAATTAACAACTGATGGTAAACCACCAACATTATGATGAGACTTAATAGTTGCAGACTTACCAAGACCAGATTCAATAACATCTGGATAGATAGTACCTTGAACTAAATAATCAACAGCACCAATCTTCTTAGCTTCCTCTTCAAATACTCTAATGAATTCCTCACCAATAATCTTACGCTTACGCTCAGGCTCTGTTACACCCTTTAGCTTAGCATAGAATCTTTCTTGAGCATTTACTCTAATGAAGTTTAGGTTATAAGGTCCATTAGGTCCAAATACAGCCTCTACCTCATCGCCCTCATTCTTTCTTAATAAGCCTTGGTCAACGAATACACAAGTTAATTGTTTACCTACAGCCTTTGATAATAATACAGCAGCAACTGATGAATCTACACCACCAGATAATGCACATAATACCTTACCATTACCAACCTTTTTTCTGATTGCTTCAATAGTTGATTTAGCAAAATCATCCATCTTCCAATCACCAACGCATCCGCATACATCGAATACGAAGTTCTTTAGCATTTGCATACCCTCTAAAGAGTGGTTAACCTCTGGGTGGAATTGCACAGCATAAATCTTCTTCTCTTCATTTTCCATTGCAGAAACTGGACAAGAAGGTGTCTTTGCTACAATCTTAAAGCCATTAGGTAACTTTGATACGAAATCAGTATGGCTCATCCATACCTGAGTTTCAGGTGATACATATTTAAATAATTTAGAATTTGTATCAACATTAACCATAGTCTTACCATATTCACGCTTATCAGCATGAGAAACAGTACCACCATTTAAATGTGCAATTGTTTGACATCCATAGCAAATACCTAAGATTGGGTAGCCCATCTTAAATAATTTGCTATCTACAAGTGGAGCATCCTCACCAAATACTGAGTTAGGACCACCAGTGAAAATAATACCCTTAGGATTAAATTCTCTAATCTTATCTAAGCTCATATTATAAGGATGAACCTCACAATATACATTACATTCTCTTACACGACGTGCAATAAGCTGATTATACTGTCCACCGAAATCTAAGACTAAAATCTTTTCATTCTGCATAAATACCTCCTACTTAATGCCTAAACGATTATAAATATAATCTACATTAACTAAATAATAATCTAATGTGAAGCATGAATCAATTTCATCATTTGTTAAAGTTGATGAAACAACTGGGTCTTGCTTCAATAAGCCTCTATAATGAGTCTTTGTTTCTAGAGCCTTCATCGCAATAGGCTGAACTGTATCATAAGCCTTTTCACGAACAAAGCCCTTTTCAATTAATTTATATAATACTCTTTGTGCAAAGATTACACCATGAGTTAAATTAATATCCTCAATCATCTTTTCAGGGAATACAGTTAAATTCTCTAAGATTCCCTTAAAACGATTTAACATATAATCTAATAATTCAGTTGCGTCTGGAAGAATAATTCTTTCAGTAGCTGAGTGAGAAATATCTCTTTCATGCCATAGAGCGATATTTTGATAGAATGTATCCATATATCCTCTCATTACTCTAGCACAACCACAAATATTTTCTGAAGAAATTGGGTTTCTCTTATGAGGCATTGCACTAGAACCCTTTTGACCCTTATTAAAGAATTCCTCAGTTTCCTTAACCTCTTGACGAGATAAATTTCTAACCTCTAATGCCATCTTTTCAAGCTCAGATGCAATTAATGATAAGCAAGCCATATAATGAGCATGTCTATCACGTTGTAAAACCTGAGTAGAAATCTTAGCATAATCGATACCTAAATCAGCACATACAAATTCCTCAATCTGAGGTGGGATATTAGCAAAATTACCAACAGCACCTGATAATTTACCAACCTCTACTTCTTTACATGCATATTCAAATCTTTCTAAGCATCTAGTCATATCTGAATACCATAATGCCCACTTTAAGCCAAAAGATGTAATATCAGCATGCATACCATGAGTTCTACCAATACAAGGAGTCATCTTAAATTCTAATGCTCTCTTCTTAATAACATTCATAATGTCATGAATATCTTTTCTTAAGATATCATTAGCCTTCTTTAGCATATAGCCATTTGCTGTATCAACAACATCTGTTGAAGTTAAACCATAATGAATCCACTTTTTTTCATCACCTAATGATTCACCAACACATCTTGTGAAAGCAACTACGTCATGCTTTGTTACGGCTTCAATTTCCTTAATACGATCTACATTAAATGTAGCCTTATCTAGCTTAGGTAAATCCTCTGCAGGAACTACACCAAGCTTGCTCCAAGCCTTAGCATTAGATATTTCAACCTTTAAATATGCATCAAATTTAGCTTCCTCAGTCCAAATATCTCTCATGCATTTACGACTATATCTTTCAATCATATTATTTTCCCTCCATATGCTTTAAATAGCATTCTAGGGTATTTTCCATAAGACATGTAATAGTCATAGGACCAATACCACCAGGTACCTTTGTAATATAAGATGCTTTTGGCTCAACATCCTTAAAATCAACATCGCCACATAGCTTATTTGTTTCTAAATCTCTATTAACACCAACATCAATTACAACAGCACCATCTCTAACCATATCAGCTTTAACAAATTTAGCCTTACCTACAGCAGCGATTAGAATATCTGCTGTTTTAGTTATTTCAGCTAAATTAGCTGTTCTACTATGACAAATTGTTACAGTTGCATTTCTATCTAATAATAATTTAGATACAGGCATACCAACAATGTTACTTCTACCAATTACTACAGCATGACGACCTTCAATTTGGATATTAGCATAATCTAATACCTCAATAATACCCTTAGGTGTACAAGATACAATACCATCCTGCTTTAAATATAATGATGCAACATTAATTGGATGGAATCCATCTACATCTTTTTCAGGTGCGATTCTTTTAATTACTAAATCTGAATTAATATGCTTAGGTAATGGTAATTGAACTAAAATACCATCTACTGTATCATCATTATTTAATTCATCAATTAAATTTAATAATTCATCCTCTGTTATAGTAACAGGCTTTTTAATTGTTGTATTTTGAATACCAATTTCAACACATGCCTTACCCTTACCAGTAACATAAGAAACACTACCTGGATCTTCGCCAACTAAGATAACAACTAAATGAGGAAGTCTTGGATACTTCTTACCAAATTCAATAACCTCTTCCTTCATCTTGTTACGTCTTAGAGTAGCAAGCTCCTTTCCACTAATAACAATTGCCATAATTTACCTACTTTCTGTAAGCCTTTGCTCCAATATCAGTTCTATGGAACAAGTTCTCACATTTAATTGTGTCTACTAATTCATTTGCCTTCTTATTTGCTTCTTCTAATGTTTTACCTGAAGCAACAGCAAATAATACTCTACCACCATTAGTTACTAATTCACCATTTTCATTTCTCTTAGTACCCATATGGTAAATATTTTCCTTATCAGCACCTTCGATTACATATCCCTTCTTATAATCTCCAGGATATCCCTTAGATGCAAGTACAATACCAATTGTATAATTATCATCCCAAGTTAAGGTAGGTGTTTTACCATCACAGATAGCAACAAATGCATCATAAATATCTGATGTTAAACGTGGTAATACAACCTCAGTTTCAGGATCACCAAATCTAGCATTAAATTCAATTACCTTAATGCCTCTCTTAGTTTTCATTAAACCGCCATATAAAACACCAGTAAATGGATAGCCATCATGTACCATTGCCTTAGCAGTTGGAATCATAATTTCATTTAATGCATATTCATAGTCTTCCTGTGTAATAAATGGAAGTGGAGAATAAGCACCCATACCACCAGTATTAGGACCTAAATCATTATCATAAGCTCTCTTATGATCCTGTGCCATTTCAAGTGGATAAACATTTTCTCCATTAACAAAGCACATAAATGAGAATTCAGGACCCTCTAAATATTCTTCAATAACAACCTTGCCATGACCGAACTTATCATCTAATAGCATATCTTTTAATGCATTATCAGCCTCTTCTAATGTCATAGCAACAACTACACCCTTACCAGCAGCTAATCCATCATATTTAATAACTGTTGGAATAGGTGAAACCTTAACATAATCAATAGCTTCCTTATAATCAGTAAATACCTCATATCTAGCTGTTGGAATGTTGTATTTAAACATAAGATCCTTTGCAAAATTCTTAGAAGCCTCAATTTGAGCAGCAGCCTTAGTAGGACCAAATGCCTTAATACCAGCATTTCTTAAAGCATCAATAATACCTAATGCTAATGATGCCTCAGGTCCAACTACTACTAAATCAATTGCATTATCCTTTGCAAATGATACAATCTTTTCTACTTCAGTATCCTTTATATTTAAGCATTCTGCTAAATTTGCAATACCAGCATTACCTGGTGCTGCAAATATTTTTTCTACTTTTTTTGATTTTGATAGTGCGTGAACAATTGCATGCTCACGTCCTCCACCACCAACAACTAATACCTTAGCCATAAATCTCTCCTTATAAATTAATGCTTGAAGTGACGCATACCAGTGAATGCCATAGGAACATTCTTAGCATTTGCTAAATCAATTGAATCTTGATCCTTCTTAGAACCACCTGGCTGAACAACAGCAACAACACCATTATTAATACCATACTCTAATGTATCAGAGAATGGGAAGAATGCATCTGAAGCTAATACTAAGCCTTCAGTAACACCTCTTGAATGTGCTTCTTCGATTGCAATCTTTGCAGCACCAACACGATTCATTTGACCAGCACCTACACCACATGTAGTACCATTCTTAACAACTACTATAGCATTTGACTTAACATGCTTAACAATCTTCCAACCAAAATTCATATCAGATAATTGCTCAGGAGTTGCCTTTGTATTAGTAATTACCATATCTTCAGTAATTGTCTTAATTTCTGTATCTTGATCTTGAACTAATAAGCCACCATTTACAGATACATATTGTGGCTGCTTAGGATAATCACCTAGCTTAAATTCAATTAATCTTAAATCAGGTCTCTTAGCAAATGCTGCTAAAGCCTCATCAGTAAATCCTGGAGCTAGGATAACCTCTAAGAAGATTGACTTACCCTTTTCACCATGATCAAACTTAATTAAATTAGCTGCTTCACCATCGATAACCTGGTTAGTCGCTACGATACCACCAAAAATTGAAACTGGGTCAGATTCATAAGCCTTTAACCAAGCTTCCTTTAAATCCTTACCAATTGCTGCTCCACATGGATTCATATGCTTTAAGCCCATTGCAAATGGAGTATTACCAAATTCTCTTACAATATTTAAAGCTGCATTAGCATCTTGGATATTGTTATAAGATAATTCCTTACCTTGAATTTGCTTAGCATTAGCTAATGAATAAGGTAAATCCTTTCTTGTTGCAAAGAACTTAGCATTTTGATGTGGATTTTCACCATATCTTAAGCTTTGAACTATATCAGCCTCAACAAATAGCTTTTCAGATAAGCCAGCCTTTTCTCTCATATATTCAGCAATCATAGTATCATATTCAGCTGTTAAAGTATAAACCTTAGCTGCTAGTTCTAATCTTGTTTGATATGAAGTATCGCCGTTTTCCTTAATTTCCTTTAATACTCTATCATAATCATTAATATCTGATACTACAGTAACGAATTTATGATTCTTAGCTGCAGATCTAAGCATAGAAGGTCCACCGATATCGATGTTCTCAATTGCCTCAGCAAATTCAGCGCCTCTTTCGATAGTCTTCTTAAATGCGTATAAATTTACACATACTAAATCAATGTACTCAATATTGTGCTCCTTAACTTGGGCAACATGAGATTCTAAATCTCTAACTGCAAGTAATCCTCCATGAACATTCGGATGTAAAGTCTTAACTCTACCATCTAAAATTTCAGGGAAGCCAGTAATATCAGAAATATCAATAGCCTTAACACCGCCAGCTATTAATACCTTCTTTGTACCACCTGTAGATACTATTTCATATCCACATTCCTCTAATCCCTTACAGAATTCTACAACACCAGTCTTATCAGTAACACTTACTAATGCTCTTTTCATAATAGTTCTCCTAATCTGTTAATTTTTTTATAACTCTTGGATATAACACATGCTCAATTTCATGAATACGTGCTTCTACCTCATCTACAGTTTCACCCTCAGTATAATGGAATGCCTCTTGGTCAATAATCTTTCCTGAATCCATTCCACTATCAACATAATGAACTGTAACACCAAATACCTTTACACCATAATTAAAGGCATCAGCAATACCATGTGCGCCCTTAAATGAAGGTAATAATGCTGGATGGATATTAATGATTCTTCCCTCATATGAATCTAGTAGAACACTTCCACATAGACGCATATATCCAGCTAAAACTATTAAATCAACATGAAGCTCATCTAGCTTTTTAACTAATTCAGCTTCATATTCTTCCTTTTTTCTACCCTTATAATTAATTATGAATATTGGAGTGTTATATTTTTTTGCACGCTCACATACATAAGCATCAGCGTGGTCAGTAGCCATTAAAACAACATTTGCTTTAATATAGCCATCATTAACCTTCTCCATAATTGCTTCATAATTAGTGCCGCTTCCGCTAGCAAATATCGCTATATTCTTCATATTACTTATGAATTACAACCTTACCAGCGTTATCAGTAATAGTACCAATAATGTATGCCTTATCGCCATGCTTAGCTAAAATATCGATAGTCTTCTTAGCATCAGCCTCATTATCTAATGCGATAACCATACCAATACCCATGTTATAAACATTGAACATTTCTCTATGATCAACCTTACCATACTTCTCTAAGAACTTGAATACTGGTAAAATTGGCCAAGAGCCTTCAACGATATCTAAGCCCATTTCAGGAGTTAAGATTCTTGGAATATTTTCATCGAATCCACCACCAGTGATATGAGCAACACCGTGAACATCTACGTTCTTAATTACATCTAAAACCTGCTTACAATAAATTCTAGTTGGAGTTAAGAATACCTCTCCTGCAACTCCACCTAATTCTTCATTATATGCATGTAAATCTACATTATTATCAGCAATAATCTTTCTAACTAATGAGAAACCATTTGAGTGAACACCACTAGATGCAATACCAACTAGGATATCTCCAACCTTAACCTTAGAATCATCAATTAGCTTAGACTTTTCAACAACACCAACTGCGAAACCAGCGATATCGTATTCACCATCAGAATACATACCAGGCATTTCAGCTGTTTCACCACCGATTAATGCACAACCAGCTTGAATACAACCATCACTAACACCCTTAACGATTCTTTCTAGCTTTTCAGGAATAGCCTTTCCTAAAGCAACATAATCTAAGAAGAATAGAGGCTCTGCGCCTTGTGCTAAAACATCATTAACACACATAGCAACAGCATCGATACCAATAGTATCATGCTTATCCATCTCAAATGCTAATTTTAATTTAGTTCCAACACCATCAGTACCTGATACAAGCATTGGCTCCTTATAATCTAATTTTGTTAAATCAAACATACCACCAAATGATCCGATGTTTGAAACACAACCTAATCTATTTGTAGCAGTAACATGCTTCTTATATCTTCTTACTGCTTCGTAGCCAGCCTCTAAATCTACACCGCCAGCAGCATATGCCTTTGAACCCATAGTTCTATCCTCCTATATATTACTTTAATGTTTCAAGACGCTTTAAGATTTCTACATAAGCGCCCATAACATCACCTAAATCACGTCTAAATCTATCCTTGTCTAGATGATCATTTGTCTTAGCATCCCAAAGTCTACAGCAGTCTGGTGAAATTTCATCAGCAAGTACAATCTCACCATCAGCAGTTCTACCAAATTCAACCTTGAAGTCAATTAGATTAACACCAATTTCAGCGAACATAGCCTTTAATTCTTTATTAACCTTTGCAGTTAATTCATAAATCTTAGCTAATTCATCATAAGTTGCAGCACCTACTGCTACTGCATGATGGTCATTAATAAGTGGGTCACCTAATTCATCATTCTTATAGCAAATCTCGAAGATTGTATTAGAAGGAACTGTACCCTCCTTAATACCTAATCTCTTAGCCATTGAACCAGCAATTGTATTTCTAACAATTACCTCAAGAGGGAAGATTGTAACCTTCTTACATAATTGATCAGTATCATTTAATGTCTTAATATAATGAGTTGGAATACCAGCCTTAATTAATCTATTATAAATGATAGTTGTAATCTTGTTATTTAATTCACCCTTATGAGCGAATAATGCATGCTTTGCACCATTACCTGCAGTTGCATCATCCTTATAGTGCATAACAATAATAGTTGGGTCTTCTGTTGAATAAACCTGCTTTGCTTTTCCTTCGTATAATAATTCTTTCTTTTCCATTTTCTTTTCTCTCCTAAGACTAATTTTTAAAATAATCTACTGCGTTCTGGAAGATATTTTGTTGCTTATTTCCAGAAATATTCTTAAATAGGTTTTCCTCATATCTCTCAGAATGTCCCATCTTACCTAAGATTAAGCCATCCTTAGATACAATACCCTCAATTGCATAATCAGAACCATTTGGATTATATGGTGCCTCAGTAGTTGGGTTACCATTTCCATCAACGTATAAGAATGCAATTTGACCATCATCTCTTAGCTTCTCAGCTAATTCCTTAGATACAACAAACTTACCTTCACCGTGTGATACAGCAATAGAATCAATTTGACCTAATTCTAATCCAGCTAACCATGGTGACTTATTAGTCATAAGCTTAGTTGAAACAATTTGAGATATATGTCTATTAATATCATTTCTAAATAATGTAGGTGATTCTTTAGTTAATTCACCAATCTTACCATATGGTAATAAACCTGACTTAACTAATGCTTGGAATCCATTACAAATACCTAAGATTAAGCCCTTTCTAGCAATTAAACGATTAATAGCAGCCTTAACCTTTTCTTGATTTAATACATTAGCGATGAATTTAGCAGATCCATCTGGCTCATCACCAGCTGAGAAACCACCTGATAATACAAATATATCGCATGCATCAATCATCTTTTCCATTTCAAGAATTGATTCAAATACATCATCTGAAGTTAAGTTCTTAAATACAGATGTTGTAATAGTAGCTCCTGCTCTTCTAAATTGCTTTGAAGTATCATAATCACAGTTTGTACCAGGGAATACAGGGAAGTAAGCAACTGGTGTCTTCTTAGCTCCTGATGCAGCTGGCTTTTGATCAAATGGCTTTATATCCATAAGCTCACACTTGTTATCGCCCTTATCTTTATATACCTTATTAAACTTAGCAGTATTTGCTTCATATAATTCTTCTAATGTAAATACTTCATTATTGAATTTAGCAGTCTTAGTATCATTTGTAGAACCAACTAGAATTACATTCTTATAAGCAGGTAATTCATTCTTTGCTTCTACTAAAATAGAACCATAATTGTATCTATTTAATTCCTTTTCATCATAATTGATTTCAAAACCAATTTCATTACCGAAGCTCATCTTAGCTGCAGCTTCTACAACACCACCAAATGATAATGCATATGCAGAAATAATATTACCATCAACGATATTATTATTTACATATTCAAAATTATCCATTAATTCATCTGTATTTGGAGTGAAGTTTGCATTTTCATTATGCTTAATTAAATATAGCTTATGACCAGCCTCTTTAAATTCTGGAGAAATAACAGTTCTAGCATCAACTGTTGTAATACCAAATGCCATTAGCATTGGTGGAACGTTGATGTTTTGGAATGTACCACTCATAGAATCCTTACCACCAATTGATGGAAGGCCAAATTCATTTTGCATCTTTAAAGCACCAAGTAAAGCAGCAAGTGGCTTACCCCAAGATTCCTTATCATTCATTCTTTCGAAATATTCTTGGTAAGAGAATCTCATCTTATTATATTTACCACCAGCAGCTACAACCTTAGAAATTGCTTCTACTATAGCATATTCAGCTCCATGGTATGGAGAATACATAGCTAAATATGGGTTATAACCATAAGCCATGATTGATGCTGTATTTGTAAATCCATTTAATACTGGAAGCTTTTGACAAGAAACCTGAGTTTCAGTTCTTTGAGTCTTTCCACCAAATGGCATTAATACTGTAGACGCACCAATTGTAGAGTCGAACATTTCAATTAAACCCTTTTGGCTTGTTACGTTATTATCATTTAAAGTATTTAATACTCTATCTCTTAATGGTTCATCGTTCTTATAGAATGGATTCTTATTCTCTACTGAACCAATCTTTGCCTTAGCTGTATGTACAGCACCAGCTGAATCTATAAACTTTCTAGAAAGATTAACAATCTCTCTTCCTCTATAATGCATTACTAAACGCTTTTCTTCAGTTACCTTAGCAACCTCTGTTACTTCGATGTTTTCCTCATGACAATACTTCTTAAATTCCTCAACATCCTTAGGCTCAACAACTACTGCCATTCTTTCTTGAGATTCAGAAATAGCAATCTCTGTTGCATTTAATCCTGAATACTTAACAGGAACAACATCTAGGTTAATATCTAATCCATCAGCTAATTCACCGATAGCTACTGAAACACCACCAGCACCGAAGTCATTTGATTTCTTAATTAGCTTAGTAACCTCAGGTCTTCTGAATAAATGAGAAATCTTTCTTTCCTCAGGAGCGTTACCCTTTTGAACCTCTGATGAGCAAACCTCTAATGACTTAGTTGTATGCTCCTTAGATGAACCAGTTGCACCACCGATACCATCACGACCAGTTCTACCACCTAATACTAAAATGATATCACCAGGATTTGGAGATTCTCTTCTAACATTTTCAGCCTTAACAGCACCAACTACTGCACCAACCTCTAAACGCTTTGCAACATAATTATCATGATATATTTCTCTAACATGAGTTGTTGCTAAGCCGATTTGGTTACCATATGAAGAATAACCACTTGCTGCCTTAGTTGAAATAATACGCTGAGGTAGCTTACCCTTTAATGTATCCTTAACATCAGCGTAGATATTACCAGCACCAGTAACTCTCATTGCTTGATATACATAAGCTCTACCAGAAAGCGGGTCACGGATAGCACCACCTAAGCATGTAGATGCACCACCGAATGGCTCAATTTCAGTTGGATGGTTATGAGTTTCATTCTTGAATTGTAATAACCATTTCTCAATATTTGAATCAACATCAACATCTACAAAAATTGAGCATGCGTTATTTTCCTCACTAACCTCCAAATCATCAAGCTTACCAATAGCCTTTAAATATCTACCACCAATAGTACCTAAATCCATTAAGCACTTCTTTTTCTTTTCTCTCTTTAAATCCTTACGAATGTTATCATATAAATCTAAAGATTCCTCAAATTCACTCTTCATGAATGAATTCTCAATCTTGATATTCTTTAAAACTGTATTGAATGTTGTATGACGGCAATGGTCAGACCAATAAGTATCTAGAATTCTAAGCTCTGTTTCCCAAGGATCTCTTCCTTCTTCTCTAAAGTATTCAATAACACACTTTAGGTCATCCTCATTCATAGCTAAACCCATCTTCTTTACGAATTCAGGTCTACCAAAGTGATTAATCTTTCTGAATCCCTCTAATACCTTAACTGGAATGATTGGAGCCTGCTCCATATCAGTTAGCTTACTTAAATCCTTTTCTCTTGCCTCAACAGCGTTAATTACATATTTCTTAATTTTTTCAATATCTTCATCAGTTGTATTATCATCTAGGATAATGATTCTTCCTGATCTAATATTGATTTCTGCCTTTGGATCAATTAGCTTACAGCAGTCGATAGCTGATGAAGCTCTTTGATCGAATTGTCCTGGTAGATATTCTGTTGCAATATACTTCTTGCCCTCAAGATTTAATTCATCAGTTACATTATCAGTAACGATTTCACCAAATACCTGATATCTACTCTTTTCTAATAATTCATCTGAAAAATTAAATAAATCATAAACATTAATTGTTCTTACATTTTGAAGATTTAATCCTAAATTTAGATTTAATTCAGCTTGAAGACTCTTTGCTTCAACCTGGAATTTAGGAAGCTTTTCAACATAAATTCTATAATTACCCATACTATCTACCTTTTCTTTACAAAATAAATTTTTATAATTTTTATCATATTCAGAAAGCGTCAAGTTTGTGAAAGTGACATGTGCCATCTTTCTCTTTTCTCTTACTTCCTCCTTATGATAATCATGAACATAAATATTATCATTCTTATCAAGCTTTTTCATATTCTCATAATCAAAGCCTAGGATATTTTTCATAATTGTTGGACTCTTTAACTTAGGTTCCTCTAAAGGCATATCAAGTAAGAACTTTGCAAGCTCTCTATACTGATTTGTTGTACAGCCCTCAATTGTATAATGTCCTGAATTATGAGGTCTTGGTGCCATTTCATTGAAATAGAATTCATCACCCTTAACAAAGAACTCAATTGCAAGTATTCCATAATAATTGCAGCTTTCCATAAACTTAATGGCAGCTTCCTTTATTTTTTTGAATACTGGTAATTCTTCATTAACAACACATAGGTCTAGGATTCCTTCCTTATGCTTATTGATACCCATAGGGAAGCAAATCGTTTTATCCTTACCTCTAACTAAAATAGCTGATGTTTCAAAATCATATTTAATGAATTCCTCAAGGATACCTTCACCCTCTAGGAATGGCTTTACCTTTTCAATGTCATCTAGCTTTTTAATGACAACCTGACCATGACCGTCATATCCAAGCTCAGTTGTTTTATAAACACATGGAAGACCTAATTCCTTTATTCCAGCCTTTAAGTCATCTAGGTTGTAGATTGCTTTAAATCTTGGAGGTGTTAATCCATGCTCCTTAGCGTTTGTTTTTTCTCTAATTCTGTTTTGAGAATCAAACAAAGGCTCAATACCCTGTGGGATATTGTATGTATCTCTTATGAATTTTAATTTTTCACCAGGAACATTTTCAAATTCATACGTTAATACATCTGATGCCTCACCAAGCTTCTTTAATCCCTCAAGGTCATCATATTTAGAAACAATAACTGAATCACATACAAATGAGGCAGAGCACTTAGGATTAGGATCTAAGCATATAGCCTTGCCGCCTAATTTATTAACTTCTTCAGCTAGCATCATTCCTAGCTGTCCACCGCCTAAAATACCAACAGTTTTCATTTTATCTCCTTAAAAAATAAAAACAACACCAAAATAGGATTAGTGTTGTTTATTGCATATTAAAATAACCATTAAGACATAATGGGTTAGTAGAATTATTTACCTGCTTAGATAGTTTAACCATACGATTTTTCTCCATTTCAAGTAATAACCACTCTTTATAAGCTATGCTTATATCTTTTACACAAAGCAATAGTATTTTATCATACATTTAAATAAACGTAAACATAAATCAAACTATGTTGGTAATAAAAGCACTTTCAAAGGATTTATGTCCAAATTTTTATGACCATAAATGAACGTTTAATATAAAATATTAAAAAAAGAGACAAAGCGTCTCTTTTTATCTAACAATATCACCAGGATTACACTTATCGATATTAACAAGCTCTAGGTAAGAATCATCTAAATCAGAACCACATAATAGCATACCATGAGATTCCTCGCCTCTAAGCTTAATTGCCTTTAAATTCTTAACAACAATTACCTTTTTACCAACTAATTCATCTGGATTATAGAATTTAGCAATACCAGATACAATCTGTCTTACCTCAGTACCTAAGTCAATCTTAAATACTAATAATTTATCTGCCTTAGGGTGCTTTTTAGCCTCTAAAATCTTACCAACACATAAATCGATTTTTTCGAAATCCTCGATTGAAATTTCTGGCTTAGCTTCTACCTTAACCTCTTCTACCTTAGCTTCTAATTTTTTCTCTTTTTCTTCTACCTGAGCCATTATTTCGTTAACATCTAATCTCTTAAATAACATCTCACAGTTAGAAACCTTATATGATTCATGAGCACCAAATGTAGCATCTGACAATGCAGTTTTTGCTGTATTTAATGCATTGTAAACCTTAAGAGAAGTTGTAGGTATTGCAGGCTCTAATAGAATTGAAGAAATTCTAATTGCCTCTAATAAATTATATAAAACATTCTTTAAAATATCCTTCTTAGATTCATCCTTTGCTAAAACCCAAGGAGCTGTTTCATCGATATATTTATTAGCAGCACGTAGTGCCTTTTGGACCTCTTCTAAGGCATCAGCTACCTTAAATTGATCCATTAATGTCTTATAATTTTCCTTAGCTTCCTTAATAACATTCTTTAAGTTATTATCAAATTCTGTTTCAGTTGAAGCAGTAATTGCCTCATCACCAAAATACTTCTTTACCATGGCAATAGTTCTAGAAACTAAATTACCATATGTATTAGCTAAATCTGAATTACTTCTTTCACATACTAATTCATAAGTAATATTACCATCTGATGCGAATGGAATTTCATGTAATACATAATATCTTACAGCATCTACACCAAATAATGATACTAGCTCATCTGCATAAATAGTATTACCCTTAGACTTACTCATCTTATTATGATTTGTTAAAATCCATGGATGACCAAATACCTGATGAGGTAAAGGTAAGTCTAATGACATTAACATAATAGGCCAATAAATAGTATGGAATCTTAAGATATCCTTACCAATTAAATGAATATCAGCAGGCCAATATTTATTATATAATTCACCATTATTACCATCTACATCATAGCCTATGCCAGTGATATAGTTTAATAGTGCGTCAATCCAAACATAGATAACATGCTTAGGATCACTAATTACTGGAATACCCCACTTATATGAAGTACGAGATACACATAAATCAGGAATAGGATTCTTTAAGAAATTATTAATCATTTCATTCTTTCTTGATTCAGGCTGAATGAACATTGGATTTTCATTAATATAATTTAATAATCTTTCTCTATAAGGCTCAAGCTTTAAGAAATAGCATTCCTCACTATTCTTAGTTACCTTAGCTCCACAATCAGGGCAGCAGCCATCCTTTAAATCCTTCTCAGTAAAATATGATTCACAATCTACACAATAGAATCCCTCATATTTACCCTTATAGATATCGCCCTTTGCTAGCATCTTTTCAAATGCCTTAGCAACCTGCTCCTCATGAACCTTATCAGTTGTACGGATGAAATGATCATATTGAACATTCATCATATCATAAGTATCTCTTAATTCCTTTGATACCTTATCAACATGCTCCTTTGGAGTAGTGCCCATCTTTAAGGCCTTTTGCTCGATCTTTTGACCATGCTCGTCAGTACCAGTTTGGAAATAAGTATCAAAGCCATCCTTCTTCTTATATCTTACAATACAGTCAGCTAAAATAGCCTCATAAACATTACCGATATGTGGCTTAGATGATGTATATGCAATTGCTGTTGTTAAATAAAACTTTTTACTCATCTTAATCCCTCCTTAGAGAAAATAAATACGCGACTATTATATCAAATTATCATAACTTATTCAATATTTGCAGGGATAAAGAAAATGCCGACTAATCGGCATTTTGCTTTACCACTTATTAATAAGTTTTCCAATATTATCAAATTGCTTCTTAATCCAAGGAATAGCATATTGATATAGGCGCATTAATGGACCCGCAGCTAAGCATAGTGCAAGTAAGAATATTACATTATTAACACTTAATGCAGTAACAATACCACCTGTAGATGTAACAACAGATACCTCATATGTTGTCTTGTAATCACCTAATTGTAGGTAATACTTATTATCATTACTGTAATATGTTTCAACTAATTCCTTACCAATTGAATGCTCATAATCAGTATAATATCCACCAATGACATAATGTAAATCATCACTTACTGTAATAGTAGGTGCGAATTGCTTTTCATTTAATGAAATCTTAGTATCGCCATCATCTAGGTATTCACCAGTTTCGATAACATGAGTTAATGAATATTCTGATTTATCCATATCAACCTTAAATGATAATGGTGTAATACCTGAATTCACATTAATTTCATTAGTATTTCTATCATAGAATCCCTTAAAGTCATCCTCATAGAATTTTTCAAATTTAAATTTATTATCTACATAATCAGCAAGTTGAATATCATCTAAATCTGGATTACCTGGAGCTACGTTGCTTGGTAAATAATCATAAACATTCTTAAATACTAAATCATATGCTTCAAAATAAGTATAATATACCTTATTATCATCCTTATCTAAGGTATAGATAGTATATGCATATGAATCTCTCATATTTACATATTCATCAACCTTTTCTTTAGCACCATATAATTCAAATATATTTCTACCAGAAGGCACCGCATCAAAATATAGTCTTCTAGGAGAAACACCAGCAGTTCTTACATTACCAGTTGTTGAAATAACTGGCATAGAAACTCTATATGTTCCACCATCAGAGCCATTATTCATAACCTTCTTTACAGGATCACCATTAATTAATAATTCTAATGTATCAGGATTAATAGTAATTTGTGTTGAATCACCAGTAAAAATTTGTGAAATACTACTACTTACTGGATAATAACCATCATCCTCTACAACACCATTAAAGATATATCTATTATTCTCAATTTCAACCTTTGGTAGGATTGAATACTGACGTCTAGCCTCAGTTTCAACATAAGTACCATAATTCATCTTATAGCCATAATAATCATTATCCTTAACTAATGTTGTATAAACAGGATAATTATAATCATTAATATATACCTTACCATGACTATCAACTATTAAATCATCGTCGATACCATCATAATATGAAACACCATCAATTAAATATCCACCAGCAAAGATATTACCCTTGTTATCATAGCTGATTGTAGGCATATTAATTAAAATATCAGTTTCTTCGCCATTAATTGCATAATAATTAAGTACTGTAGCATCCTTATTAGGATCCTTTGTTTTTGATAAACGAGTTAATACCTTCTTATCTCCATCAGCTCTAATATTTGTTATTTTTCCATCAATAACAAAATAGTTAGCAGTTGATATTGATATTTCAGGGAATTCCTTCATGTACGTGAATTCTTGATTGTCTGAATAATAATCAAATAATGACATTATTGGTCTCAATTCTAATAGATTTGGAAGCATTATTATCATAATTAGGAATACTGTATAGCATGTTGTAAACAATATTTTTCTAATCATAGTAAATGGACGACAGGCCTTAAATAGTACCATTAAGCATGTATGAGATGCTGTAATAACAATAATAGTTGTTAAGCTCTTATCATCTAAATGTAGCATATCCTTAAGAATAAAGATTAAGGATGATAGCATTGTAATAACTAAGGCACCTGGTAAGGCCTTCTTAATAACGTTACTTAAGAATCTACCAGAGAATGTATTGTTATTTGGCTCATTAACTAAGATTAATGATGGAATACCAATAGCTAAAATATCAATAATTATTAATTGCTTTGGAGTAATAGGATATACTCCTGTAAATATAGCAACTATTGCAAGCAATAATGAGAATATTGTTTTTGTTAAGAATAATGAAGCTACAGATGTAACATTATTAATAACTCTTCTACCTTCAGCAACTACGCTAGGCATTGAACCAAAGTCAGAATCTAATAATACTAGGTGTGAGCAAGATCTAGTTGCATCACTACCAGAGCCTAAGGCAATAGAGCAATCTGCTGCTCTTAGGGCTAAAATATCGTTAACACCATCACCTGTCATAGCTACGCATTTTTCGGCATGCTGTAAAGCTAAGACTATAATTCTCTTTTGACTTGGTGATACACGTCCAAATACAGTATATTTTAAAGCTGCACGAGCAACCTCGTTATCATCCATTCCTTCTAGCGATACATAATTTATCGCATTAGGAACACCAGCACGCTCTGCAATCTTAGAAACAGTTATTGGGTTATCACCTGAAATAACCTTAACCTCAACTCCAGATTCTTTAAAATACTTAATTGTTGAAATAGCATTTTGTCTAATGTTATCCTCAATTAATATCATTGAGACAACAGTCATTTCACCTTCAGGTAATGCGTTATTTTCAATATATCCAGGAACATATGCTAAGCATAGAACTCTATATCCTAGCTTTGCATATTTTTCTACATCCTTTGAAACACTCTTATATGCATCACCTAAAACAAATTCAGGAGCACCAAGTGCGAATGTACCATATTTATCAAATGTTACAGCTTGGAATTTTCTTTGAGATGAGAATGGAATAGTACCAGTATATTTCATTCTCTTACTTAAACCAAATTTATTAATTAATGCATCTGATGTCATATTTCTATCAGGTAATGCATTTAAAATAGCTGAAACAATATTCTTAGTTGCTAAGCCTGCAATTTGTTCATAATCAATCACATTTTTAACAACCATTGTACCATCAGTAATTGTTCCTGTTTTATCTAGACAGATACAATTAACTCTAGCAAGCATTTCAATACAATATAAGTCTTGTACTAATACATTCTTTTGACCTAATCTAATAACACCAACATATAGGGCAATAGATGACATTAGGAATAATCCAGATGGAATCATACCTACCATCGCACCAGCTGTTCTTCTTATGTTATTAAATAGTGATACCTCTTGATTGAAATACATTCTTAGGAATAATAGTAAACCAAAGATAATAACTGGAATAAACATGAATTTAATAATTCTATTTAATGAAATTAATAAATCACTCTTTGGCTTTTTATACATCTTAGCTTGGCTAGATAATTGCTCAATATAATTATCCTTACCAACCTTATCAACCTTAGCGGCACATTTACCAGAAATAACGAATGAACCAGATAATAGCTGATCTCCTGGCTTCTTAATAATTGAATCAGATTCACCAGTTAATAATGATTCATTAACCTCAATCTGACCAGCCATTACGATCGAGTCAGCACAAATTTGCTTTCCGCTTTCTAGTAAAATAATATCGTCTAATACAACCTCATCGGTTCTTATTTCCTTAACAATACCATTTCTTCTAACATTTACACTTGATTCATTCATTAATGATAAGCTTTCAATAGTCTTCTTAGCTCTAATTTCCTGAATAATACCAATAGTAATATTAATTAAAACGATTAATAAGAATGATAAGTCTGTAATTGGTTCAAATCTTTTATATGTAATCGCAACAATAATTAGAATTGCAGCTAAAGCAAATACTAAGAAATTGAAGAATGATATTACATTACCTGCAATAATTTTTCCAACAGATTTAGTCTTCTTATCATTTGTCTTATTTACTCTTTCGTCAATTATTCTTTGTTCAACAATTTCAGAAGGTAAGCCAAATTCAGGATCTACATCATATCTTTTTAATATAGAAGGATTCTTTCTTAAATCCTTTCTATGAGCCTTAATCTTTTTATATTGCTCCTTTTGAAGCTTTTTATTCATCTTAGATTCAGCTTTTTGAATTCTTTTTCTTTCAGCTTCAGGTAAAAATTCTACCTCATCAATTACCTTAGCCTTGATGTCTTCATCTTCCTCAGTTTGAGTCATTGCTAACGCATCTTTCTTTCTAAATTCATCAAGATCGTCTACGTTAAATCCATCCTCTAGGGTAGTTTCATCGGCTTTAAGATCCTCTTCAGAATTTTTAG
Organism: Acholeplasmatales bacterium; assembly: GCA_017449215.1. Classification (GTDB taxonomy): domain Bacteria; phylum Bacillota_I; class Bacilli_A; order Acholeplasmatales; family Anaeroplasmataceae; genus Anaeroplasma. The sequence goes on from JAFSJY010000066.1 coordinate 30,381, forward strand.
CTAGATATTCAGTTAATTCTTGTTCATTAAACTCTTCTAGTTTAGAATTCTTTTTCATCCTTTTCACCTCTTAATCTAATACATAAATTAATAAGCTCCTCTAATCTTTCTGTTTTATCATCAAGATAAAGAAAGCCCATTAAAGCTTCAAATCCAGTTGCGTCCAGATAATCCTTTAATTCAAGATTCTTTCTAGAGCTATTAACATGTGAGTTTCTTCCACGCTTAAAAATCATTATTTCTTCATCGTTTAAAATATTTAATTCTAAAAACTTATGAATAAAAAATGATTGTCCCTCACCACTTGTATATTTAATTACTTGCTTATGTAAATCATTAACCTTTGTATAACCTAATGATAGCACATATTTTCTAATATATAATTCGAAAATTGCATCACCAATATAAGCAAGTGATAATCCATTATATGAATTAGCATTCATTATAAAATCTTCCATTCAATTAGCTTATTACGATAAATATCAGCTGTTTCAAAATCCTTATTATTTCTTGCTTCCATCCACTTAGAATATGCATCTAACTGCTCATCATTCATTTTTTCAACGAATAAATTAATACCTAATACATCAAAGATAGTCTTAAATGTATTTAATTTAATAGCTGTCTCATCATAATTCTTAGAACGTAAGCTTGTATTGATTTCCTTAACAATATCATTAATTAATGTTAATACATTTTGTACATTGAAATCCTGATTCATATATTCCTTAAATTTAGAAATATCAGAATCATTAACCTTATCAGTTAGCTTATTTTCATATTGTAATGTGTATAAAGCCTGCTTATAAGCTCTTTGCCACTTATCATATTCCTTAGCATATTGATTCTTTAAATCCTCACTATAAGAAATAATAGAACGATAAGGTGAGAATAATATTAAGCTTCTTAAAATCATTCCTTCTTTTTTAGATTCTAAATCCTTAACATAAATAACATTTCCTAATGATTTAGACATCTTTTCACCAGCTAAATCAAGTCTACCTACATGAATCCAATATTTAGCTAAATGTGTCTTATATAAAGCTTCAAATTGAGCAATCTCATTTTCATGATGAGGGAATTTTAAATCCATACCTCCACCATGAATATCTAAACCAGTACCAAATAGCTTATGGTTCATTACAACACATTCAGTATGCCAACCAGGTCTACCTTCACCAAATGGAGAATCCCATTTAATTCCCTCATCAGTCTTCTTCCATAATGCGAAATCAAGTGGTGATTCCTTCTTTGAATCAACAGAGATTCTAGCACCTGACTCTAAATCCTCAGTTACCTGATTAGAAAGGCAACCATAATCTGCAATCTTTGATACTCTAAAGAATACATCTCCATCAACATTATATGCATAGCCCTTATCAATTAATTCTTGGATAAATGAAATCATTTCACCAATATAATCTGTTGCGTGAGGAATTAAATCAGGCTTAGCTGAACCTACTTCCTTTACAGCATCAAAATAGGCATTTTCATAGAATGTAGCTATTTCCTTTTCTGTCTTATTTTGCTCTAATGCTTTTTTAATAATCTTATCATCAACGTCAGTAATATTAGATGCATATGTAACATCATAGCCTAAGAATTTTAAATATCTTCTCATCATATCATAGAAAATTACAGGTCTTGCATTTCCGATATGAATATAGTTATAAACTGTAGGTCCACAAACATACATATTTACTTTATTCTCTTGTTGAGGAATAAATTCTTCCATTTTATTAGTCAATGAATTATATATTGTTAGTCCCATAAAAATCTCTCCTTTTATATAGTGGAAAAAGAGCCAAAGGCTCTATTTCATTTTTATTAGTTAATTGTGTTAACGAAATTCTTAACGAATGTTTCAAAAACATCCTTATCAGAAGTTGGTTCAAATTTTGCAACATTACTAATATTAGTTAATGTAGATAAATCATCGTAATTAGTATAGCCAACCATTTCACCAACAAATAAGTATGTAGCTTCTACTTCCTTTGGAGTATAAGATGATGCCTTAGAATAATTATCCTCAGATAATGTGTAATAAGGTGTAGAACCAAACTTAGTATCCTCATTAACATCAGCAACTGTTACAGCTAATGTATAGTAAGTAGCAGCTGAATCATATTCAGTAGCTAAATTGTAATCATCACCAGAAACTACATAATATGTACCTGCTTCTAATTCAGTTTGATCAGCAACTGTTGCTGCAGTAGCTTCAATTGTATAATAAATAGTTTCAGAAGCTATTTCATATTCAATTCCGTTTACAGTAACAACAGTACCAACTGCCATGTTAGAAATCTTATCATTCTTCTCTGTTTCAATTAAAGTTCTTTCTGAGCTTGAAGCCTTTCTAGTATCCTTAGCTACTACTTCAACATTACCAGTGAAATAACAATCGCTAATCTTACCAATAGTTCTATTTAATCTTCCTGCAAAACCACCGATTGCAGCTGTCTTATCAGAATCATTTGCAACTAAACGATCCTCATCAGAGGCTGCCTTAACACTTAAATCAGTTTTAGCAAAGCACTTAGAAATATTAACAAAACCACTATTAGATCCTAAGAATCCACCAACAGATAAATCAAATTTATCAGTTGAATCAGTCTTAGTTAATTCAATCTTTCCATTACAATATGAATTATAAATAGTACTTGATGAGCGTTCTACAAATCCAACAAAGCCACCAGCACGGAAATATCCTTCTGTACTTGATGTAAACTTCATTACACCAGTAATACTACCAGCTGCGCTACATTCATCAGTAACAATCTTCTTTTCCTTACCATCAATCGTCTTTGTACCAATTGAATTACCAGAAACCTTACCAGCAAATAAACCAACGTTTACCTTATATCTAGCTTGAGTAAAATTAATTGTTGCATCAGTAATTTGTGTATTAGTAAATGTAGACTTATCTGCAGAACCTACAACACCACCAATATTAACATCACCAGATGAGCTTACTGTAACTGAGTAATTGACATTCTTAATTGTAACATTTGATACAGTTGTTGATTCAGCACATCCGATTAAAGAACCAGCTGAGAAAGTACCTAAACCATTTGATTCAACTGTAACATTCTCTAAAGTTAAATTAGAAATCTTTGCAGACTTTGTATAACCAAATAAGCCATAATAGCTTAATGATGTAGTTGATAACTTAACATTTGAAATCTTATGACCATCACCATTAAATGTGCCATTAAATGCTTTATCTTCTGATTCAAATAATGATAATTCTTCACCATCAAAATCAATATCATTCTTTAAAATGTAGATACCATCATTATCATCTGTCATTTTCTTAAATTCTTCTTTTGAAGTAATTTCAATTGGCTTTTCATCATCATACGATAATGTAGTTACCTCTATTTCAGTAATATATGTATCTGTTGATTCATAGTTGATATACATCTTGAATAAGTATTTAGTGTTGCTATCTAATCCATCGAATTCAACACTAGCTACTGTATTACTCTTATCAAAAGTAACCTTTTTGTAGTCATCTGATGTATCCTTAGGTTCACCATTTTCATAACTATATTTTCTAATAATTGGATATGCATCGCCTGTTTCAAGCTTTGAATTAGCTTCAAATGTACAAGTAATTGTAACCTTGTTTGATGTAGGCTTTCCTTCCATAATTGCTTTAACTCCAGCTCCTCCAGAGCATGATGCAAGAGTTATAAAGCTTATCATTATAAACAATAATCCAAGTAGCTTACTAATCTTTTTCATAAATACCTCTTCTAACTTATGGATTTTATTATAAATAAACCATATTTAAACATTACTATTATAACTTAAATGCTATCTTATATCAAATAAAATTTGTATATAAGCCTTCATAACCGCATAATTAACTTTATAAATGATTTTTACTTTTTATATGATATAATGTATAAGTAAAATTATTGCATAAATGAAATTTATTTCATTTGTTGCATATTTAAAATGTATTATTTTTAAAAAGGGGGTAAACCAATGCTTAGATTAGGACTTGACGTTGGTTCTACAACAATAAAATGTGTAGTAATGGATGAAAATGATCATATAATTTACAAAGATTATAAAAGACATTATTCCCACATAAAAGATAACATAATTTCAAAATTAAAAGAATTAAGAGAACAAAATATAATAGGCGATAAAATTAAGCTAGCCATTTCTGGTTCTGCTGGTATGGGTATGGCAGATGGTGCTCATATTCCATTTGTACAGGAGGTATATGCCACAAGAATTGCTGCGAATAAGCTAATACCAGGCACAGATGTTATTATTGAGCTTGGTGGTGAGGATGCTAAGATTCTATTCTTGACTGATGGTATGGAGGTTAGAATGAATGGCTCTTGTGCTGGTGGTACTGGTGCCTTCATTGACCAAATGGCTACATTATTAAATGTTGATATCACTGAAATAAATGGTTTAGCAATGAATCATCAAAAGCTATATTCAATTGCTTCTAGATGTGGAGTATTTGCTAAAACAGATATTCAACCTTTATTAAATCAGGGTGCTTCTAAATCAGATGTCGCCGCTTCTATTTTCCACGCAGTTGTTAACCAAACTGTAGGTGGACTTGCACAGGGTAGAGATATTAAGGGTAAGGTTGCTTATTTAGGTGGACCTTTAACATTCTTATCAGAATTAAAGGCTGCATTTGATGAGGTTTTACATACTGAGGGTATTTGCCCTAAGAATTCATTATATTACGTATCAATTGGTGCGGCATATTGCGCTAATGAGGAATTAAGCGTTGAGGATACTATTAAGAATCTAATTGATTTCTCTAATAAGGCTACATATGCTTATAATTCACCATTATTTAAGGATGAAAGTGAATTAAAGGAATTTAATGAGCGTCATGCTAAGGCAAAGGTTGATACATTACCACTTGATGAATATAATGGACCATTATATATGGGTATCGATTCAGGATCTACTACATTAAAGATAGTATTAATCGATGATGAGGGGAATATTAGATTTGATAAGTATCAGCCTAATAAGGGTAATCCTGTTTCTGTTATAAAGGATATATTAACTGATTTATATAAGAAATATCCAAATATCATTATAAAAGGCTCTGCTTCTACAGGCTATGGTGAGGATTTAGCAAAGAATGCATTTAATTTAGATGGTGGCCTAGTTGAAACTATGGCTCACTATATGGCAGCCGCTAAATTTATGCCTGAGGTAGATTTCATTATTGATATTGGTGGGCAGGATATTAAATGCTTCAAGATTGAAAATAATGCCATTTCAAATATTTTCTTAAATGAGGCATGCTCTTCTGGTTGTGGGTCATTCCTACAAACATTTGCTAATGCATTGGGCTATGATATTAAGGATTTTGCTGAAATAGGATTAATGGCACCTAAACCAGTAGACCTAGGCTCTAGATGTACAGTATTTATGAATTCTTCTGTTAAGCAGGCTCAAAAGGATGGAGCTACAATAGATAACATTTCTGCTGGTCTTTCTATATCAGTTGTTAAGAATGCCTTATATAAGGTTATTCGTGCAACTAATAAAGAATCACTTGGTAAGCATATTGTTGTACAGGGTGGTACATTCTTAAATAAGGCTGTTTTAAGAGCATTCGAAAGAGAATTAGATTTAGAGGTTGTATGCCCTAATATCGCAGGCTTAATGGGAGCTTATGGTGCGGCATTATACGCTAAATCATTGAAGCTTGAAAAATCAAATATTATTAACCATGATGATTTAATGAATTTTAAGCATGAAGTTAAAAACATCCAATGTAGTGGATGTAATAACCATTGCTTATTAACAATTAATTCATTTGCTAATAATCCAAATAAATTTATATCAGGTAATAAATGTGATAAGCCATTAGGAATAAAGGCATCTTTAAAGGGTAAAAACATTTATGAATATAATAGAGAAAGATTATCATCATACCTACCAATAGAAAATCCAAAGCGTGGTACTATTGCTATTCCTCTTGTATTAAATATGTATGAGCTATTACCTTTCTGGTATACATTTTTTACTGAATTAGGATTTGCTGTTAAAACATCAGGTTTTTCTGATGCTAAGCTATATAGTCTAGGACAACATACTATTCCTTCTGATACAGTATGCTATCCTGCAAAGCTAGTTCATGGTCATATTGAAAAGCTATTAAACGATGGTGAGAAAGTAATCTTCTATCCATGTATGTCATATAATTATGATGAAAATATGGGTGATAACCATTACAATTGTCCTATCGTTGCTTATTACCCTGAAAATATTTTAAATAATGTTTCTAGAATAAATGATATAACATTCATTTCTGATTTCATTGGAATTGATGTTAGAGAATTATTTGATAAGAAAATAAAGGTAATGCTTGATAAATACTTTAAGGGCATTTCTAAAAAGGAAATTAAGAATGCCGCTGATAAAGCATTTAAGGAATATGAAGCATATCTTTCTGATATTAGAAAAGTTGGAGCTGAATATATTAAGGAAGCTAGAGAAAAGCATATGGAAATCATTGTTTTATCAGGACGTCCATATCATCAGGATCCTCAGGTTAACCATGGAATTGATAAGCTAATCGCTTCTATGGGAGCTTATGTAATAAGTGAGGAATCAATTTCTAATTTAAATTCAAAATTCCCTGTTCATGTATTAAATCAATGGACTTATCATTCAAGATTATATTCTGCTGCTAAGTATTGTACTCATGAGGATGATATGAATTTAGTTCAATTAGTATCATTTGGATGTGGTGTAGATGCTATTACAACAGATGAATGTAAGGCAATCTTGGAATCTAAGGGTAAGATTTATACACAGATTAAGATTGATGAAATAACAAATCTAGGTGCGGTAAAGATTAGACTTAGAAGCTTATTTGCTGCACTTAAGCAAAAGAGGGAGGAAAAGTAATGGCTGATATCAAAGTAGATTCTTACGAAGAAGATTTTAATTATCCTAAATTTACTGAAGATATGGTTAAAACTCATACTATTCTTATTCCTTCTATGCTACCAATCCATATGGCATTATTTGAATCATTATTATGCCAAACTGGATATAAGGTTGAAATAATGAAAAATGAAGGACCTGATGTAGTAACTGAGGGTTTAAAATATGTTCATAATGACACATGCTATCCTGCATTATTAGTAATTGGTCAATTCATTGATAATTTAAATCATAGAAATGATCATGATAAACTTGTTTTATTAATAACTCAAACAGGTGGTGGATGTAGAGCATCTAATTATCTACATCTATTAAGAAAGGCACTAAAAAAGGCTGGATACGGATTTATACCTGTTGTTTCGTTAAATGCATCTAATCTTGAAAAGGATTCAGGATTTAAGATTACATTACCATTAGTTTTAAATTTATCTTCTGCTATCACATACGCAGATGAATTAATGTATTTAAGAAATAAATGTCAAACCTATGAAATTAATAAGGGTGAGACAGCAAGATTAGTTGATAAATGGATTAAGGAATTATCTGACCAATATGCTCAAGGTAAGGGCAGAAAATACGGTCAGATGAAAAAGAATCTAATTCAAATGGTTAAGGAGTTTGATGCTATACCATTAGATTTATCACATAAAAAGCCAAAAGTTGGTATTGTTGGTGAAATCTATATTAAATATGCATCACTTGGTAATAATCATTTAGAGGACTTCCTAGTAAGCCAAGGTGCTGAGGTAAATGTTCCAGGTTTATATGGATTCTTATTATATACTGTTTATAATACTATTTATGATTATGAAATTTATGGTAAGAATAGAAAGAGTGCATTCGTTGCTAAATTAATATTATGGTTCATTAGAAGACGTGAAAAGATAATGATTAATGCAATGAAGGGCTCTAAATTCACACCAATGAATTACTTCTCTCATACTAAGGATTTAAGTGAAGGTGTATTACACCATGGGACTAAGATGGGTGAGGGCTGGCTATTAACAGCTGAAATGATGGAGCTAACTGAGGAAGGATATGAAAATATCATTTGTGCTCAGCCATTTGGATGCTTACCTAACCACATCTGTGGTAAGGGTGTAATGAAGAAAATTAAAAGCATCCACAAGGATGCTAATATAGTAGCGATTGATTATGACCCTTCTGCTACTAAAGTAAATCAAGAAAATAGAATTAAGCTTATGCTTGCTATCGCAAGAGAAAGAATTAAGGATGATGAAAAGGCGGAATTATAAAAAATCCGCCTTTTTAAATTCATCAAAATTGTAGCATTTGCATCAAATAGATTGTAGCACGTGCTACAACCTATTTCAATAATTGTGTGTTAAAATCCTTATAGAAAAATTTATAATCAACCTTTTTAAATTCAAAAAAATGGCTTATCATTTAAGATAAACCATTTAATAAACTAGATCTTCTTTATTTGATCAACATTTAATTCAGTTGGAGTATATGAACCGAATAATTCAAATAATACAGTAACAATACCCTTATCCTCATTAATTTCAGTGATTTCTGTAATCTTACCAGCGAATGCTCCTGAGATAACCTCAATCTTATCACCAACAGCGAAGTCTAACTTTGGCTTTACTACTAAGCCTAACTTAGATAGAATTTGATTCATTTCGTCATTAGCTACTGGAACTGGCTTAGTTCCTCCACCTGATGAACCAAGGAAGCCTGTAACCTTTGGTGTATTTCTTACCATAAACCAAACATCATCATCCATACCCTTTACTTCATCAATTTCCATTTCAACGAATACATATCCTGGGAATAGCTTATTTACCTTTTCCTTCTTTTTACCCTTCTTATCAACTACTTCAACAGTCTCTTCAGGAATAAGAACTTGATAAATCATATTCTCCATATTCATTGAAATTCTACGTCTTTCAAGGTCTGTCTTAACAGAATTTTCATAGCCTGAATATGTTGTTACAATATACCATCTTTTCATATTCTAAATCCTCCTAGCTAAATATTAATACGAAGATTTCTGACATAAATGCATCGTATAAATATAATAATCCAACAAAAATAAGCATAAATATAAAAGTACGAGCTAAATTACCTAAAAACTTAGGCCATGTTAACCATGTAATCTTCTTAAACTCAGGGAATGCAGGCTTAAAGAATGGCCATACTGCATATAATAAACCTAATGAAGATAAACCAACTAATATCCATGCGAATAAAGTAGGATGATCACCAATTAATGGGAAGCTATTCTTTACCTCTAAAGAACCATTTAAAATTAAGCATCCTAATAATAATGTAATTAATGCAATTACAATAAATAGGTAGCTTTCCCATTTATGCTCTTCCTTTAGGTATTCACCAATTCTTGAAATACCACCATGAGCTTCCTTTTCTTGCTTCTTCTCGATTTGCTTTCTTATTTTCTTTTCAACTTGATCTTTTTTAGAAGTTTCTTGCTTTTCTTCTTTAACTTCCTTTACTTCAGCTTCTGCTAAAGTATCTTTTTCTTTATCAGCCATAAATCCTCCTATTTAGTCTCCTTATGAATTGTATATTTATTACATGAAGGACAAAATTTCTTAAATTCTAATCTCTCATTATTCTTACTAGGATTTTTAGTAGTTGTATAATTTCTACTTAAGCATTCCTCGCAAACAAGAATAACCTTTGTTCTCATAATTTATCACCTTTTTATCCAAAATAAAAAACCTATACCTAGGCTTCAAATAAATTTTATAACAAAGATTTATCTAAGTCAAGTATAGTATGTTTTTTCATTGCTTCTTTAATCTCTTTACAAAGCTTCTTATATTTATAATATAGCTTTTGATAATCTAGGTTATTATCACTAGCATATTTCTTTAATGGACAATTACCTAAAATACATTCATAAATTAAATATAATGATAGCTTATCATAATATTTATCCTTAATTATTTTAAATAATGTTTTTAATATATAGGTTTCATCCTTACTAGTATTATCAAAGAATGATAAATTAGGCTCATTTAATACTAGGCTTTCACTATAATATTCATTTTTTATAATTCTTTTAGCTTTTCTATTTAAGCTAATCAGAAAATATGAATAAAAGCTTATTCTATAATAATCCTGGTAGCATTTAATACAATTAAATAATACCATTCTAAATTCCTGTGCTAAATCAGAGCTCTTATTTCCATATGGAACATATTCCTTAGCTAGCATTCTAATTAAATGATCATATTTATTAAATAAAACATCTAATGCTTTTTCATTACCTTCATTTATTAAATACAAAAGCTCATAGTCATTGTAATTTATATACAAAATATTAATTTGCCATTAAGTCATGTAAAACTATTCCAGCAGATACTGACGCATTTAGGCTATTAACATGTCCCTTCATTGGAATAGTAATTAAGAAGTCTGATGCTTTAACTAATGTCTTAGACATACCAAAGCCCTCACTACCAATAATTACTGCCAAATTTAAGGATTTATCAATATTAGATGATAATGTATCACCACTTGCATCTGTTCCACAAATCCAATATCCCATATCCTTTAATTTATTAATAACTGTTAATAAGCTATTAACATACATAATCTTAGTATATTCAATAGCTCCAGTAGAAATATGGGCAACAGTTTTATTTACAGAAACACTATTATTCTTAGGTAAGATAATCATATCATATCCAAAGGCATCAACACTTCTAATAATTGCACCTAAATTATGAGGATCCTGAATACCATCTAGAATCAATACTCTACCTCTTTCCTTAGGTAGAATATTTAAGCTATCCATATCATAAATCTTATAATCAGTACGATGTGCACCATAGCCTTGATTACCATCACCAAATTCGCTATCCATATATTTCTTATTAACGATTTGATATTTGATACCCTTATCCTTTAATAAATTTATTATGTTGTTATCTTTCCTTAAAATATCCTCACATACAAAAACAGTTTCCAGCTTACTTTTTGCATGTATAGCTGCGTATACGCAATTTTTTCCATAAATTTTAATCATAATAATTACTCCAAGCTCTTAAATTATAACACTACACCAGAAAAAAAGAAAGGACACAAAAGTGTCCAATTACTTATTAAATTTATCGGCAACACTATCGATAGATTGAAGCTCAAATCTATATTGTTGCTTAACATTAGGATATTTATTATGGTCTACCTCACTTAAGAACATATCAAGTGGTCTAACCCATAAAGAGCCATCACCATATAATCTTCTATAAACAACCATCTTTTCCTTAGTTTCACTATCAAAGGCGATATCCTCTACTAAATAATAATCGCCCTTGAAATGCTTATAAATTCCTTTAATTTTAATTTCTCTCATAATTAATGATGTGAGCACTGATGAACCATAGCTGGATTATGATTCAAATTACCATTTAGATAATCAATCACATTCTTTTCAACATCGCCAGTAACACCAGTATAAACCTCTATTCCCTTCATCTTTAATAAATCGATAGCGTGAGAGCCAATACCACCAACAAATAATATATCAACATTCCAAGAGGCTAATAAATTAACTAAGTCAGCATGACTTAATCCATCATTACCCTTAATTTCTCTTGATATAATATTTCCTTCTTCTATCTGATAGACAGCAAATTGCTCAGTTCTTCCGAAATGACCAAATACCTCACCATTATTATAAGCAGCTGAAATTTTCATAATTAATACTTAACGCTATATAAATAAAGCCCAGCACCATCTAAGGATTTATGAGAAATCCTAGGATCCTTCTTTTCTAATACTTCATTTATAAAGCTTATTTCTTCCTTTCCTCTTCCTATTTCAACTAACGCACCCATCATGCGTCTAATTTGATATTTTAAAAATCCACTACCAATAAATATAAATTCTAGCATATCATCAATTTGATTAATTTCTGTATGATATATTTCCTTAATAGTTTCTTTTCTTTTATCAATGCTCGCAGATGCGAAGCCCTTAAAATCATGCTTACCTTCTAATAATTTAATAGCTTCTCTCATTCTATTAACATCTAAATTAGTAATGTATACTGAATAATTAACCCTTAAAGGATCATATTCTCCAGTATTAATATAATATCTATATTCCTTTTCCTTTGCGCTAAATCTAGCATGGAAATCCTCATTTACTATTTCTACATCCTTAATATAGATATCACTAGGTAAGAATGCATTAATACCAGATTTAACACCAGATGCTGGTATTTCATTTTCTAAATCAAAATGAATAACCTGCCCCTTTGCATGTACTCCTCTATCTGTTCTACCAGATGGATAGATTTTAACTTTCTTACCTATAAATTTAAATATGGCATTTTCTAATTCAAGTTCAATTGTTGGAAGCTCATTTTGAATTTGAAAGCCCATATAATTATGCCCATCATATGAAATGATACATTTATATCTAGGCATAATAAATCATACTCCAAATAACTAAACCAAATAAAGCTATTACAATTAATAAGCATAAATAATCACGCCATCTTAGCTTTAACTCATCTAGCTTAGTTCTCTTAGCTCCAATTATATATCCTCTCGCTTCCATAGCATTAGATAAATCCTCTGCTCTTTTAAAGGATATAACAAACATAGGAACTAATAATGATATTATCTGATTAACCTTTTCCTTTAGGCTTCCTTCATTAAAATCTACACCACGAGATGCTTGTGCATTCATTATCTTTCTGCTTTCCTGCATAAGAGTTGGAATAAATCTTAATGTTAAGCTTATAAGCATTGCAAATACCGCAACTGGTATATGTAATAGCTTAAGTGGAGATAGAATTGATTCTAATCCATTATTAATATCTGTTGGCATTGTAGATAATGTTAATAATGATGTTAATCCAATCATTAATACAATTCTAATAAAGATATAGCCTGCCTTTATAGCACCCTCATTATAGACAACAAAATCAAAATCATTCCAAATTAGGTTAAAATCCCAATCAAATTTCTTAAATGGAGAATTCCATAATACAAGGAATACTAAGAATAATATTAATAATAAATAAGTAAATTTTAATGGCATATATTTCTTAGTGAAGAAATAAATAAATGTTAATCCTATAATAATTAATGTTTGCCATAAACCAATAGACATATTAAATGTATAAAGGATTGTTGTATTATCACCCTTTGTATATATTAGCTGTAATATAACAGTAAATAATAAAAGGAATAATACACCCTTAATACCCCTAATTACCTTAATAATAGATATTCTAGTTGTTAGGAATACCAATAAGAATACTCCAAGTGCTATAAGCATTCCATATATTGTAGGTATTAAGAATATTAATACAATTAAGGCAATAGTTAAGAATATTTTCATTCTAGGATCTAGCTTATAAATCCAGCTATTACCAGGAACATATTGACCGAAGGAGATATTATCCATTGATATCGCCTCCTTCTAGATATTTTAATAAATCATCTAAATCATAATGCTCATATGAAATATTTAATTTTAATTTTTCATTTAAATAATCTATAAGCTTTAAAACCTCAGGCTTTGTTAAATGATTTTCCTTATAAATATCACTTTCAAATAATTTAACCTTATCACCATCATATGTTAAATGTGCATCATTTAATACAACAATTCTAGATGCATATTTATATACAATATCCATATCATGAGAAATCATAATGATTGTTTTATTAGTTTCCTTATGAAGCTTATAGAATAATTCCATAATATCTAAAGCACCCTTAGGATCTAAGCCTCTTGTTGGCTCATCTAATAAAATGATATCTGGGTCATATGATAATACACCAGCAATAGCAACACGTCTCATTTGGCCACCAGAAATATTAAATGGTGATTTAGAGGCTAAATGCTCAATACCTAACAGCTTCATAATAGATAATGCCTTCTTCTTAGCTTCCTCTTCTGAAAAACCAAAATTCTTAGGGGCAAACATAATATCCTTTAATACAGTTTCTTCAAATAATTGATATTCTGGAAATTGAAAAACATATCCTACTCTTTTTCTAATCTTTTTCATTTTAGGATTCTTATTTTTCTTTTTAGTAATTGTATAATCAAATATTTGAATATTACCACTTGTAGGAATTTGTAATCCATTCATGTGCTTTAATAATGTTGATTTACCAGAGCCTGTTTTTCCTACAACAGCTATAAATTCTCCCTTATCAGAAATATCAAGATTAATGCCCTCTAGTGCCTTGATTATTTCTTTTTTCTTAGCTCCCTTATAGCTATGATCTACATTTTGAAATGATATTCCCATAACGCGTCCATCAATTCCTTCTTATTATTTAATTTCTCATTTTGAGATGCTAAATAATAAGCTTTCTGTGAAAAAGGCATATCAAGGTTAGAGCTTAATAAAATATCTCGCTCCTTAAAGATTTCTAGAGGCAATCCTTCCTTAATTATTTTACCTTCTCTTAATACAACAATTTTATCTGATTTCATTGCTAAATCTAAATCATGAGTAATAGTAATTAATGTCTTATGATATTTTTCCTTAAGCTCACAAATAAGCTTAGTTATTTCTACTACTCCCTCTGGATCTAGCATAGAGGTAGCTTCATCTAAAATAATAATATCGCAATTTAAAGCAAGTATACCCGCGATAGCAACTCTTTGTTTCTGTCCACCAGATAAAGAGCCTGGCTCTCTTTCTAAGAAATCCTGCATATCTACAAGCTTAGTATATTTATCAATAAGCTCAATCATTTCTTTTCTTTCTACATTATGATTTTCAAGGCCAAATGCGATATCATATTTAACATTATATCCAACAAATTGATTATCAGGATTTTGGAATACTATACCAATTCTTGGTCTTATTTGATTTATTGTTTTACTATCTAAAACGACACCATCATAGGAAATAGTACCAGCGGTTGGTTCAATTAATCCAGCTAATAGCTTAGCCATAGTAGATTTTCCAGAGCCATTATGGCCAATAATTGAAACCCACTCTCCATCCTTAACATCAAAAGAAATTCCTCTAAGAGCAATATCTTTAGCATTATATGCAAATTTTAAATCTTTTACTTCTATCATAAATATTGCCCTCCTTTTTAGAAAAATTCAAATCAATTATAACATAAATATAATGATATTAAAAATAAAAAAGCACCAATACAATGTATTGATGCATCAATATCAAATGGAGTCACAGAGCGGAA
>JAFSJY010000067.1 GCA_017449215.1 Acholeplasmatales bacterium
ATGTATTAGGCACGCCGCCAGCGTTAATCCTGAGCCAGGATCAAACTCTCCAAAAAAAATTTATTTTTGTTTGTTTTTATTTTTCCTTTTTGCTCATTCTTTTAAAAGAATTGCTTGTTTGTAATTCTTGTTCGTCATATATAGTTTTCAAAGATTTAGTACGCTATTTTCAAGCGCCTTAATTAGTATATCACTTTAAATTCTGATGTCAACCATTATTTAAAGTAAAGTGGTGGTTGGGAGTGGTTTCGAACCACCGAACCCTTAGGGAGCAGATTTACAGTCTGCCGCGTTTAGCCTCTTCGCTACCCAACCATTTATTATTTACTTGCACATCATTTTTGCGTGAGTGCTTTTTCATTATACCATACCAAAATTCAATGTCAACAATTATTTTATCAATTTTTACAAATTTTTAATCAGCTATTTTTCCAGTAATTTTTATCCTTTATTTATAAAATAAAAACCGGACTAAATCCGGTTAATAATTAAGCAAAAATTGCTACTAAAATCATTGCAATTAATAAGCATAATCCAAATAGTGATAAGAAGACAGCCATCTTTTTGCTATGAGGCTTAGGAATCTTTATTCTAAGCACAAATAGCATACCTACTACTGCTACTACACCTAAATAAATCCAAACAAATCCTGGTACTCTACTTAAAATCCAAAATGCTGGGAAGATTAAGCTTGCCATAGTTATAGGTAAACCAGTGTAGTAATGTAATACACCTGTATCGCCTGACTTAATTCTATCATTTTCTAATGCATTAAAATATCCAAGTCTAACTAATCCAAATAATACATAAGTTAATAGGATTACAATATAAACCCAGAAATACCATTGTTGATACCAAGTAGCATCTGCACGTCTTACAAGTGCAAATCCAATCATTGCAGGTAAAATACCAAAAGCAATAACATCTGATAATGAATCAATTTGAATACCAAAATCCTTCATCATCTCTGTTCTATCCTTTTTAGTTCTTGCTACCTTACCATCAAACATATCTAAAAGGCCACATGTTAATAAGCATCCAACAGCGACATCTATGTTATAGCCTGTACCTACTGCTGCACATCCAATACCAACACATGCTAATATAACACTAATATATGTTAATAATACTGTATAGTTCCAATATCCAATCATATTTTTCCCCTCTACAAAACCAATATTAATTTTAGCATAACATAAAACTAATATCAATTATTTAGATTTCTTAATCCTCTTATCTAATTCAAAAGAATCAAGCATTATAACCCTTTTACAGCCCTGACATTCAAGTTTTATACTTGCACCAGTTCTTATTACCTTCCAGCTTGAAGAACCACAAACATGTGGCTTTTTTGTTTCTACAATTTGATCAATTACATACATTATAAAGGTTTCTCCTTAATTTTAGCAAATGCCCTAGGATATTTATTAGGACATTCCTTTACCTTTTCAATTACAATAATCTCTCTTTTACCCTGATTATCTGGTAAATCTAAAGTAATAACCTCTTTAACCTTACCACCTAATATATTAATAGCATTTTTAGCCTCATCAAGCTCAAGCTTACCATCTTGACCCTTCATAGCTATAAATAAGCCACCAATCTTTACTAAAGGCATACAAAGTTCAACTAATATATTTAATCTAGCAACAGCTCTAGCTGTAACAACATCAAAGGAATTTCTTTTTTTCTTTTGATATTCCTCAGCTCTTTCATGATATGCAGAAACATTATCTAATTCTAAATATTTAGATAAATCATTTAAGAAATTAATTCTTTTATTTAAAGCATCAATAATTGTAACATTAATATCACTTCTAACGATGGCAAGTGGGATAGATGGAAAGCCTGCTCCACTTCCTACATCACAAAGTGTAATATTCTTTAAATCTCCTAAAGCCTTAAGAATAGTTAAAGAATCATAAAAATGCTTATTATAAACCTCATCATGCTCAGTAATTGAAGTTAAATTCATATATTCATTTACCTCAACAAGCTTTGAATAATATTTATTAAATCTATCATCCATTACTTCATTGAAGCAAACACCTAATTTGGAAAGCTCATCTTTAAATATCATTTGATTCTCTCCTCATCTTCTCTACATAAACTACTAATACTGAAATATCTGCAGGGTTAACACCTGAAATTCTTGATGCTTGACCAATAGTCTTAGGTCTAATCTTCTTAAATTTCTCTCTAGCCTCTAAAGCAATATTATCAACATCATCATAATTGATATCATCAGGAATAGCCTTAGCATCATAAGCCTTCATCTTGTTAGCCTGATCCTTAGCCTTTCTAATATATCCATCATATTTATAAGATATTTCTACTGCCTCTAATATTTCATCAATATCATCATAATCAATATTTAATTTTGTGTGTGCCTTATCTAATAAAGCCTTAATGTCGTTATAATCAATTTCAGGACGCTTAATTAAATTTTCTAATGTTTGGCTTTCTCTTACTGGTTCAATTCTTCCATCTAATAATTCATTAATAATATCTAGATGAATCTTCTTAGTCTTAAATTGTTTCTTAACAGATTCAATAGAATTCTTCTTTCTATTTAGTCTTTCATATTGTTCTTTAGAGATAGTACCAACATTATAGCCATATTCTCTTAATCTAAGATCGGCATTATCATGTCTTAATAATAATCTATATTCAGCTCTTGATGTTAATAATCTATATGGCTCCTTAGTACCCTTAGTAATTAAGTCATCAATCATAACACCAATATATGCCTCATCTCTTGATAAAACTAATGGTTTCTTACCTTGAATCTTTAAAGCGGCATTAATACCAGCAATTAAGCCTTGACCAGCAGCTTCCTCATATCCAGATGTTCCATTAATTTGACCTGCAGTAAATAAATTATTTACAATTTTAGTTTCTAGGCTTGGCCATAATTCAAGTGGATCAATAGCGTCATATTCAATTGCGTAGGCGTATCTAATTACCTCACAATTTCTTAAGCCAGGTAATTCTCTAATCATCTTATCCTGAATCTCTACAGGCATAGATGTTGAGAATCCTTGAATATATTCTTGATCTATTTCTAAGCTTTCTGGTTCATAAAAAATCTGATGTCTTTCCTTATCATAGAATTTAACAACCTTATCCTCAATAGATGGGCAGTATCTAGGACCCACTCCTTCTACAACTCCACCATACATTGCAGATTCCTTTAAATTAGATTTTATAATATTATGAATAGTCTCATTTGTATATGTTAAATAACAAGGAGCCTTTACACCAGTTATAGATTCATAGCCCTTATCAAATGAATAATGCCATGTTTTCTCATCACCATATTCAATTGATGTTTGTGAAAAATCAATTGTAGATGCCTTAATTCTAGCAGGTGTACCAGTTTTTAATCTTAAAATAGTAAATCCAGCATCTCTTAATGCTTTAGAAATACCATAAGATGTTTGTTGTCCGTCTGGTCCCTCTGGTGATGTCCAGTGACCTCTTAATATACGACTTGCTAAATAAGTACCAGTTGTTAAAACAACAGCCTTTGATTCTATTCTTTCACCATCTAAAGTAACAATCCCCTTGATAGTCTTATCCTCTATAATTAAATCATTAACGATTTTTTCCATTAATGTTAGGTTTTCAACAGTTTTTAAATACTTTAACATTTCTCTTGCATAAAGTAATTTATCAATTTGGAATCTTAATGCTCTTACTGCAGGACCCTTAGAGCTATTAAGCATCTTAGTTTGAATTTGACACAAATCAGCATTCTTACCCATATAGCCACCAAGTGCGTCAATTTCTCTTACTACTACTCCCTTAGCAGGTCCTCCAATTGAAGGATTACATGGCATTGAACCTGTCATATTTAAATTACCAGTTATTAATAAAGTTTTTAGTCCCATCTTACTAGATGCGATAGCTGCTTCACAGCCAGCATGACCAGCTCCAACAACGATTAAATCAAACATGTGTTAATCCTCCTTTTTTTATAAATTAAAACATTCCTTTTAAATTATACACTTATTTTAAAAAAATAAAATAAAAATAATTAACTGATGTCTATTTGACTACTAAAAGTAAAAATGATAAAATAATCTAAATAGGAACATCACGATTAAAAAATGAAGGTGCTAATATGAAGATTGATGATTTAGGGAAGAAGCTTCTTTACCTATACAATTCATGTATTTTTTTAATTAACCCAAAAAAAGGAATTGTTAAAGAAGCTTATTATGAAGCTAATTTAGTAGCTGAAAATATATCTTTTATCGAACTTGGACATTTAATGGCCAAGACATATGATTTGAAAGATATATTTTACGATAAAATAAATAGATTTATGTCAAACTTAAATAATGATGATGGGGCATTCTATATCTCTTTAGATTATGAAAAGGTTGATGGTTCTAAGGTTCCTTTTGTTTTAAGAGGATATCAATTTGATACAGATGATGTAATGTTTAGCTACTATCCATTAAATCCAAGCAATTATGAAATTGATGAATTAACTAAAACAATTGGTAAAAATAGAATTTTATCAGAAGCTAATCTATTAATAGAAAAGAAAGAATCATTTATTATTTTACGTTTAGGTATAGATGATTTTGATGTAATATCTAAAAACTTCGGACATATGTTTAGTGACATAGTTTTAATTGAAACAGTATCATGCATTAAATCCATTATAGGTAATAATGGTTATATTTGTAGAATAGGGGAATCAGAATTTTCTATTCTATTAAAAATAGATGATAATTATGATGTTATCCACGATACAGTAGCTTCAATGAGACACTCAATTGAGGATTTAAATGTTCAGCACGTTAGAAAAATCGATGTTCATTCTACTATCGGCTTATCACGATATCCATATGATGGTAATGATCTTGATACATTATTAAAGAAGGCTGAAATAGCATACCAAAGAGGAATTACAAAGGGTAAGAATTGCTTCATCATTTATACATTAGAGCGTAGTGGTCCTGTCCCTGAAGATTATCAAACAGAATTTTATAACGCGAGAGTTCCTGTCAATGCTCAAAATTATACATATAATGTTACATCAGGAATTATTGAATTATTAAATCAAGAATCCGAATTAAGAACAAATGTAATAGATGCTTTATCTATAATTGGTAATTTCTTCTTATTAGATAGAATTACATATGTTATATATGATGAAAAAAGTGATGAATTTAACACCCAAATATGGCATAATCCATCTGGTTCAATTCCACTTCTTCCAAATGATAAGTTAAGAATCGTTTACAATAAAATGATAGATTATTCAGATTCAACAGGTATGATAAAATTAAATCAGGTTGAATCTAATAAAACTAATCCACTATATGAAACATTCCATGAGTCACATACAACTGCAATTTTATCATTTGTGTTAACTTTAGATGATAAGGTTCTAGGTGTAATAAATTATTCAATGTGCTCAATCAATAGATTCTGGTCAAGAGATGAAATATCTGCCTTAAGATTATTATCTAATATATTTGCGGTTGAAGCTAAGAAACAAATAGACGCTAATAATCATTACAAGGATTTATATATTGACCCTTCTACCGGAATTATTAATTATAAAAAATGGAAAATGGAAATTAATACGTTATTAAAGGATAATCCAGGTATGAATTATTCTTTACTTCAAATCCAAATAGCTGATTTTCATAATATAAGATCAATAATTGGAAATAGACAATGTGAAAAAATATATTGCAGTATAGCTGATAAGCTAGGTACTTATGTTTTCTCTAAATATATTTATTGTCATGATTCAGATGATAAATTTATGGTCTTCTTCCCTAATACAAACAAAAGGGAGGTTACATGTCTATTCGATGAGGTATCTACACATATCTTTAATAATTCACCAGTAACTAGATTTAGAATCATATTACAGGGTGGAGCTTATATTAATGATTGTAATGATAAATTAAATGTCGCTATTGATAAAACTGCAATAGCATTTAAGAATTCAAATAACTCATTAACATATTATTCAAATGAGGTTCAAAAATTTGAGCAAGAACGAACTCAGTTAGAACTTCATATGCATGATGCATTAAAGAATAATGAATTCCTATTATATCTTCAGCCAAAGGTAGATTCTAATACAGGAAAGCTTGTTGGAGCTGAAGCTTTAACAAGATGGCACTTCTATCATGAAAAGCTTATCTTCCCTAATATATTTATACCTATGTTTGAAGAAAATGGTTTTATCGAGGAATTAGATTTCGCTGTATTTGAAAATACATGTAAATTCTTAAGAAAAATACTTGATGAAGAAAAAACTCCAGTGCCTATTTCACTTAATGTATCAAGGTATGTATCTGACTTTAAGGAATATTTAAGAACATTAAATAGAATTAAGAGAAAATACAAAATACCTGATGAATTAATCGAACTAGAAATAACTGAAGGAATGTTCTATAACAATGATGATATAATAGCTAATTTCATTGATTTATTACATGAATTTGGATATACAGTATTGATGGATGATTTTGGTTCTGGTTATTCTAATATTTCTTCTTTAGCTACATTGAATTTTGATTGTATAAAGCTTGATAAGAGCTTAGTACAAAAAACATCAGAAAAGCAATTAGCAATTATCTCTTCACTTATAGCTATGATTAAGCGATTAAATATGTCTGTCTTATGCGAAGGTGTAGAAACAAAGGAAATAGAGAATTATTTAAAAACATTTGGATGTAATATTATTCAGGGATATTTATATGATAAACCTCTACCAGAGGAAGATTTTAAAAAGAAATATATTAAATAAAAATACTTTTCCTAATGGATAAAAAAATGCAATTTAGGTTAATTCCCAAATTGCATTTTTGTTTTTACTTTACATTCTTAATGAATTCTTCAGCAATCTTATCAGCTGTAAATCCATAATAATCAAAGATATACTTAATTGGCATAGATGCACCATATGTATCGATACCCTTTACATATGAAGCATACTTATACCAAGGTAATGTAGCACCCATTTCGATTGCCATAACCTTAGCATTCTTTGGTAATACTTCTTCCTTATATTCCTTAGGTTGCTTATCAAATAAGAACATTGAAGGCATAGATACTACTGTAACATCAATTCCTTGTTCCTTAAGCTTATCAGCTGCCTCTAATGTAATAGATAATTCAGAACCACAAGATAATAATACATAGTCTGAAGAACCCTTCTTTACAACATAAGCACCCTTTAATACACCCTCTGATGAAGTACAAGCTAAATTAGGTAATGCTTGTCTAGATGATGTAATAACAGTTGGATATGGATTATTCTTAATACCATCTAATAATGCAGCTGTCATTTCTCTTGCATCTGCAGGACGGAATAAGTTAACATTAGGCATTGCTCTAAACATTGTTAAATGCTCGATAGGTTGATGAGTAGGACCATCTTCTCCTACGCATACTGTATCGTGTGAGAAAAAGAATAATGAAGGTAATTTCATTATGGCTGCTTGTCTTACAGCTGGCTTTAAATAATCAGAGAATACGAAGAAGCCAGCACAGAAGCCTCTCATACCACCATGTAATGTAATACCATTAGTGATAGCAGCCATTGCATGCTCTCTAACACCAAACTTAATATTTCTACCACGTGGATTATCCTCACCATAAATACCATCAGCACCCTTAACCATTGTAGATGCAGTTAAGTCTGCAGAACCACCCATAAAGTTAGGAAGCTTAGATGAAATCCAATCTAATACCTTACCCATAACCTTTCTAGTTGATTCCTCTGAACCATCTGCATATGTAGGAATACCATCAGTATCAGTTAATTCAAAATCATCAGATACATACTTCATGAATTCAGCATATTCTTCTGGATATTGCTTTTGATATGAACGAAGTAACATATCCCAATCATCTTCTGCTTGTTGACCTCTTTCAATAACATTCTTATTGTAGAATTCAACAACATCATTAGCGAAAGTAAATTCAGGCTCATTGTAACCTAAGTTCTTACGTAATACCTTTATATCCTCAGCTGGCATTGGCTTACCATGAATAGATGATTCACCTGAATTAGGTGCACCATAACCAATAATAGTTTTGATTTCAATAATTGAAGGCTTCCCAGATTGCTTAGCAATCTCAATTGCCTTATTAATATCATCACAATTATTACCATCAGCAACTAATTGATAATCCCAGCCCATTGATTCAAACTTAGCCTTAGTATTTTCAGTGTTAGCTAAAGATACTTCACCATCTAATTGAATGTCATTTGAATCATATAATACAATTAGCTTACTTAATCCTAAGTGACCAGCAAGACTTACTGCCTCCATAGCGATACCCTCTTGTAAATCACCATCACCACACATTACATATGTATAATGGTTAACAACAGAATATTCAGGCTTATTAAATACAGCCTCTAAATGATTTTCAGCAATTGCCATACCTACAGCACTAGAAATACCTTGACCTAAAGGTCCAGTTGTAATTTCAACTCCTGGAACATGACCGTATTCAGGATGTCCTGGTGTCATAGAACCCTTTTGACGTAAATTCTTTAAATCATCCATAGTAATGCCAAATCCACTTAAGTGTAATAGCATATATAAAAGTGTAGAACCATGACCAGCAGATAAGATAAATCTGTCACGATCAAACCACTTCTCGTCAGATGAATTAATTCTCATTTGTCTAGTAAATAAAGTATGTAAAATTGGAGCGGCACCTAAAACAATACCAGGATGACCACTCTTAGCCTTTGTAATAGCCTCTGCACCAACTACTCTTAAAGAGTTGATACATTTCATATCAATTGAACTCATATAAAATAACTCCCCAATATTTTATTAATTATTCAGCGTCAGTAGAATTTACTTCTACATCTTTAACTTCTTCAGAAGTCTCTTCTTTAGCTTCTTCCTTTACTTCTTCAGTAACTTCATTTGTTTCTTCTTTTACTTCTTCGCTAGATGCTTCAGCTACCTCAGCCTTTGCCTCTTCAGTAGTTTCGATTTCCTTTACCTCAGCATCAACAACATTAACATTTTCTTCAGAATTATCCGCAGGATATAAATTATCAAAATATGTATCCATATATTCCTTTTGCTTAGCTAATAAGCTATCAAACTTACCAGCACCAATGTGCTCCTCAATCTTCTTACGGCTTTCTTGATTAGCAACTGCCATCTTCTTCTTAACAAATGTATTAGCACCTAGCATAAATACAAACATAAGAACCAATACACCAATAATAATATAAGAACCCCAATTAGGCATTTTTGATTGGAATACTAATGCAATAACACATAGTACAACTGCTAAAAGCATCAATGGATAAATAACAAATCTAGAAAACTTCTTAGAAATAACCTCAGTCTTATCCCAGAACTCAACCCATTGTCTATTAACGAAGCCTGAATATAATTCGCTAACCTCATCATAATATCCATCCTCAATAAATAAACGATAGTTATTTCCATCAACTGAAGACCAAACTGCAAATTGGCCCTTTGTATTAACAAATTCTTCCTTTAAACCAGAAAAATCGCTCATCTTAAAAACTTCAATTTTACGATTATCGAATTCATTAACATCAATCGGTGTCACACTGTCTGCAACATTAAATAATTTTGGATTAATCTTCATACTTAATCACCTATATCCTTTCAAAAAAAACAAATTCATTTTATTATATCATATTTATAAGTAAAAAAAAGTAATTTTTGAATTTACTACTTTTTCACATTTTCAGGACAATTGTCTAACAAAGTCAAATATTTCTCAATAAAATTATAAACGATTCTATTAATAATAGAAAATATAATTATTTGATTTCGTGGAGATTTAGCTGAATGTGTGAATAGAATTTCCTAATGGATAAAAAAAAGACTCAGGTAATTCACTACCTAAGCCCACATTTTAACTAAATAATTCCTTAACTGAATTAAATAAATTTCCATTATATAAGAATTTAGAAATTCTAAATGCATCAGTATCTAATTGAAGGTCTGTTTTTATAAATTCTAATGTTGAACCTGTTATTACTTCTTTAGTTACTAAAATATTTAGAATGAAGAATAATAATGAAAGAATAACAACATATATTAGTAGATATAATGCCATACCAAGTAGGCCATCAATTGTTTGAATAATAGAATTCTTTCTTAATGTATTTGCTAGAATCTTTAAAATTATAAAGACTAATGAGAAAGCAAATACTAAAATCAAGAATGCAATTCCTCGCATTGAATAAGTTCCAACCTTTTCAGCTACTAATGCAGGGAGCTCTGCTGGAGTAGCCTCTATCTTACTTGCAATAAATGAAGCAAATAATGAAGGAATATTTAATGCCTTAGCAATGATATCAGCTGTAGATGCATCCTCACCTGCCTCACTAACTACTGCCTGCATTTTTTCAAATACAGAATCATAAATTGAAGGATAGATTAATCCTCTATTTTTTAAGAATTCTGCGAAGTTTGAAGCAAGCACTAATGATAAAGCAAGCATTACTAATACACCAAGTAATCCTATCATTTTATTCATAAAGCCTCTTTTGAAACCGATGATTAAAAATAGAATACCAAATACGATAACAACTATATCAATAATTCCAAAAATACCTAAATCCATATTTAATCATCCCCTTTCAAATCAATTTATATTATAATTGATATTTGAGAAAAACACAATAAAACTACGTTAAAATATACTAATAAAATTACTATTCATTCACAACACATTATCTAGTTTTTTTTAGAATAGAATAGTATAATAATTATGGTGATTTTTATGGAATTAATTGAATTATTTAGAAACAAAATGGAAACTGCTGGGTATAAAGCATATATTGTACCTACATCTGATTATCACAATAGTGAGTACATAAGCGATTATTTTAAAGCAAGACAATTCTTATCTGGCTTTACTGGATCTCAGGGTACATTAGTTATTACCTTAGATTTTGCTTACCTATGGGTTGATGGTAGATACTTCATTCAAGCAGAAAAGCAAGTAGACGACAAGATTATTAAAATAATGAAGATTGGTACTCCTAATACTCCTACTATTGAAGAATTCCTGGATAATTATTTAAAGGATTCAGATGTATTAGGATTTGATGGAAGATTAATGAATACTAATTTAGTTAAATCAATAATTAGTACTGTAAAGTCAAAGATAACAATTAAGGATGATGTTGATTTAGTTAATTCGATTTGGCCAGATAGACCTGCACTTCCTTTTTCATTAATTTATAACTTAGATATAATCTTTTCTGGTAAGGAATATTCTAAAAAGATTGAAGAGCTTAGAGCAAAGATTGCAAATGAAAAGGCTGATGTATTTGTATTAACTTCTTTAGATGACATAGCTTGGCTATTAAATTTAAGAGCTAATGATATTACTCATACCCCTGTCTTCCTATCTTATTTAGTTATTACTCAAACTGATGTTGTACTATTTGTTGATAAGAAAAAGATTAATAATGATATTAAAGCTTATTTAAAGACTAATTCTATTAAAGTTAAGGATTATGATAGCATTTATGAATATCTAGCGACATTTGATGGTAAGGATATTCTTCTAGATTTCAATAAGGCTAATTATAGAATATATTCTATCTTAAATAAAAAGAATGTATTAATAAATAAGCAAAATCCTACTACATTAATGAAGTCTATTAAAAATGAAACTGAAATTAAAAATATAAAGGCAATTCATAATAAGGATGGAGCTATGGTAGCTAAGCTTATGTATTATGTTAAAACTTCTTTTGACAATAAGCATGATTTATCAGAAATTTCTGCTTCTAATTATATTGATAAGCTAAGAAGCGAAATTAATGGATTTGTAGATTTATCATTTAATACTATTTCAGGCTTTGCAGACCATGGTGCTATGATGCATTATTCCGCTACTGAAGAATCAAATTACAAAATTGATAGACCTGGATTCTTATTAGTAGATTCAGGAGGTCATTATCTAGAAGGAACAACAGATATTACTAGAACATTTGGCGTAGGTAAAATCAATGATGAAATGAAAACTAATTTCACGATTGTTTTAAAATCAATGATTAATCTAAGTAAGGCTGTATTCCTAAAGGGATGTAATGGTCAAAACCTAGATATATTAGCTAGAGGTCCTATTTGGAATGAGCTAATGGATTATAAGTGTGGTACAGGTCATGGTGTTGGATATCTTCTTTCTGTTCATGAGGCACCTAATGGATTTAGATGGCAGCGTGTTGCTGAAAGAAATGATTCAGCCGTATTTGAGCCTGGTATGGTCACTACTAATGAGCCTGGTATTTATTTAGAAAATAAATATGGTATCAGAATTGAAAATGAAATGCTATGCGTTCCAAAGGGTCAAACTGAGTTTGGTGAATTCTTAACATTTGAAACAATTACATTTGCCCCAATTGATTTAGACTGTATTAAGGTTACACTTTTAACTAAGGAAGAAAAAGCATGGTTAAATGAATACCATGAGCTTGTATATAAGAAGATTAATAAATACTTAACTAAGCAAGAAAAGGATTGGTTAAAGATTTATACAAGAAAGCTATAAAATTTAAAAGAACTCTTTCGCAAAAGAGTTCTTTTTTCTTATCTACTACTATTCTTTTCGTTTTTCTTCTTTTCAGCTTTAACCTTATACATACTTTCATCAGCGTTTTCTATTACTGATAAAATAGAATCATTTTCATGTACTCTACAATATCCTATAGATACTCTAATTTCATATTTTTTAGTTTTAGCTTTAGTATTAGCTACTTCCTTATGAAGTGTCTCTATATATTTATCTATTTCAAATTCTTTTTCATTTGATGTGATAATAATAAATTCATCTCCACCATATCTAGCTAAAAAGCTCTTATTATCACTAGCCTCTGTCCCCTTCTTTAAGGCTTGTGCTAATAATACTAGGGCTCTATCTCCTTCGACATGACCAAAGTTATCATTAATAGATTTAAATTTATCAACATCTATCATCAATACATAAGTACAGTCAAATTCAGTATATTCACCAATATATTTAGTTAAAGCACTTCTATTATTAATACCTGTTAAGGCATCAGTAGATACCTGGGATTGAATCTTAGATACGAACAATAGGAATAATATAAATGTTGTTCCTAAACAGAAAATAGGAATCTCTAATAAATAAATTTGCAAAACAGTAAATATAATTAATCCAAATGGAAACAAACCAAGTGATATGTATCTTCTCTTTTGAACGATAGTCGACGCTTTAGCTGACATATAAAGAGAATAGATACCAGCAAATACTGTATATATACCTGGAATATACATTAAGCTTACTGATACTAAAGGATTCTTAACTATTTTTTCTTGATCAGTAATTATTGAAATAATAATGATTAGGATTGTAGAAATAATAATGGGTATACCTATAATTAATCTATTTCTTTTATTTCTAGAAAATTTAGCACCCATTAATATTTCAATATACATAAACCAGCAGAACGCGGCAAAGCCACCAAAGATGAAATATAGCATCTTAGTATATCTAACTACTGTTAAGCCACCACTATCCATAGGTATTATTTGGAAATATCCAAATGCCCATAATATATCTAATAGGAAATATACTATTTGAAATATTAATAAACCATTAAAATATCTATTCTTTGTTTCAAAATTCTTTGTTGATAAATTCAATGTTAATATAACAGAGAATACTGCAATACTGAAAACATTAGCTAAAACAAAAAATATAAATAGTAATGTCTCATTACTTTGAGTCATAAAATCAACCCATATTTTATCCATATAATCACCCAATTTCATATTTATACTATTTTAACATATTATTAAAATTTTAAATATTATCGTTTGAAAATAATGTAAACATTTTCTATATTTTATGATAGCGTTTTTCAAATTGACACCTATAATATTATGAGTATGATGAATACTGGACATCGAGTTTGGAGGTAGATAAGATGAAAAATTCATATGTATTAGCAGGTACAATTAATTCATACCCTGTAAAAACAAAGTATTTCAAAAATTCAAATAAGGCATTAAATTATTTAGAGAAGTTATTAGACGAGTATAATGTACAAATCGAAGATATATACAAAACTGGCGATGAAATGACTACTTACGTAGCTAATAATTATTCTCGTTTTATATTAACAAAATTAATAGGGTAGAGGAAAGATAATAATCTTTGCCCCTCCCATTGCACCGTACATACGGGTCTCGTATACGGCGCTACATTTATATTTAACACAAACTACTTAAGGTAGTATGAAAGAGGATTGACCAGTCCCGGTCTATTTC
>JAFSJY010000068.1 GCA_017449215.1 Acholeplasmatales bacterium
GTTAATCCTGAGCCAGGATCAAACTCTCCAAAAAATTTATTTTTGTTTGTTTTTATTTTTCCTTTTTGCTCATTCTTTTAAAAGAATTGCTTGTTTGTAATTCTTGTTCGTCATATATAGTTTTCAAAGATTTAGCTACGCTTTATAACAGCGCGCTCGTTTATTTTATCATTTTAAAATTTAATGTCAACAACTATTTTATCATTTTTATATAAAAAAATAACCTAAGCGTTTTCATAACCTAGGTCATCCAATTTTCTATTTTAAGCTTTCTATTTCCTCATTAGTTAGATGTCTCCATTTTCCTTCCTTTAATGATTCATCTAAAACTAAATTGCCAAATGAGATTCTTTTTAGGAATGTAACATTACATCCAACTGCTTCCATCATTCTTTTAACCTGATGAAATTTTCCTTCTCTAATAATTATATATGCCTCATTATCTCCTAAATCAATAAATTCTGCTGGCATACATTTATATCCATCATCTAATGTAATTCCATCCTTAAACTTTTGAATGAATGATTCATTATATTTACCATCATATTTTAAATAATATTTTTTATCAACATGACTTTTAGGTGAAAGCATCCTATGAGCTAAATTACCATCATTAGTAATTAATAATAAGCCGTGAGTATCTATATCTAGTCTTCCAACAGGAAATAGATTTCTTTTTTTATAATCATCAATTAAATCTAATACAATAGGCTTACTATAATCATATGTAGCTGAAACATAGCCCTCTGGCTTATTTAGCATAATATAAATAAATTCCTCATATTTAATTTCAGAATCTAATATATTTATTTCATCATTAAATTCATCTACCTTAAAATCATCATCTTTAATTACATTACCATTTACTAGCACATAGCCTTTTCTAATAAGCTCCTTTACTTCCTTTCTAGAGCCATAATCCATATGAGCTAATAATTTATCTAATCGCATCATACAATCACCTCTTTAATGATTTTAAATATATTTTATCATCATCACTAATTCTAAATGATTCATTCATCTTTTGAATAGCCTTATTAAATGTAAAATCATCTAATTTAGATATCTTTATATATTCCATACACTTATCTCTAAATTTAATCATCAATTCACATAAAAGCCAAGCTATACCCATCTTAGTATAATAAAAATCATTCTTAACCTCTTCTATTACTTTAAAAACATCATCTACATATTCACTAACTACATAATGAGATAGTAACATAATAATAGAAAATCTAATTTCAAATTCCTTATCGCTATTTTTATATTTATTAACAAGACTATAAAAATAATCTCTATTCTTATCTATTAATTTTATATTTAATAAGGAATCACATACTGCCCAGTTATCAAGATTAGGAACAAATTTATCTAATTCGTTATAAACCAATTCCTTATCCTTAATAAAAGATAATATATACATATGTATCATATTTTCTTCATGATATGTATGCTTCTCATTTAGAAATGATACATAATCATTATTCTTAACCATTTCCTTGGCAATATTTTTTAATATAGGATTTCTTACACCAAGTAAATTATTAACCTTTAATGCAGATGTAAATTTCTTATATTCATCATCCTGATATTTTTTTAATTCATCTAATACATTCATATTAATACCTAAAAAGAGGAAGCATTAAACTTCCTCATATCCATTTGGATTATTCTTTTGCCAATTCCAAGCATCCCTAGCCATATCATCAATATTATATTTAGCCTTAAAGCCAATTTCTTCCTCTGCCTTTTTAGGAGTTGCATAATTAGCTGTAACATCTCCTGCTCTTCTTGGAGCGAATTCATATTTAATTGGCTTTCCATATGCTTTTTCAAAGGCATGTAAAACATCCATAACTGATGAACCAGTACCAGTACCTAAATTATAAGTAACAACACCTGGATTTTCAGCTAGCTTATTAATAGCACATACATGACCATAAGCTAAATCACATACATGAATATAATCTCTAATACATGTTCCATCCTTAGTAGGATAATCATTACCAAAAATATTTAAATGATCTCTCTTACCAACCATTACCTGAGTAATATATGGAGCTAAATTATTAGGAATACCATTAGGGTCTTCTCCAATTAATCCAGATGGATGAGCTCCAATTGGATTGAAATATCTTAGGATTGCAATATTGAATCTATTATCAGATTTATATAAATCTCTTAAAATCTGCTCAATATATAGTTTTGTAGTGCCATATGGATTAGTTGTACCTCCAATAGGAGATTCCTCTGTTACAGGAACAACCTCGGGATCGCCATAAACAGTCGCACTTGATGAGAATACAAAATTAAATACATTATGCTTTCTCATAGAATCTAATAAAACTAAAGCACCATAAATATTATTTTCATAATACTCTAAAGGCATTCTTACAGATTCACCTACTGCCTTTAAGCCTGCAAAATTAATTACACAATCAATCTTATTTTCTTTAAAAATTTTATCTAATATTTTAGCATCTCTAATATCACCTAAATAGAACTTAGGCATCTTACCTGTAATAGTTTTAATTCTATCTAATACAATCTTCTTAGAATTAACTAAATTATCAATAATAACTACTTCATAATCTCTATTTAATAATTCAACTACTGTATGTGAACCAATATAGCCAGTACCACCAGTAACTAAAATAGTTTTCATATAAAATTACCTCCAACATTCAAAGAATATTTTATCATAATGACTCTTAATTTTCAATTAAGAGACCATAATTACACATTTATTTCATTATTTTCCTTAGGTACCTCTACCTTTTTATATATAAGTCTTTTTCTTCTTTTAATATTACTAAAAACGATTATTCCTAAGCCTAATGTTATAGCTAAATATATAATTATTTCTAAACCCTTACCAGCACCATTAAAATCAATAATAGACTCTCCTGCTATTTCCTTATAAATAATGTATGATGTATCAGTTAGAGCTAATAATAAAGCTAATATCACTAAAAAATTATTAAATGTATATTTTGAAAATATCATAAATATATTTGATAGAAACGCAATAGCTAATATTAGATTCAAAATCCAAAGCCAATTAACATATTCATATAATTCAAATACACTATATAAATAAAAGGCACTCATAATAGGATTAGCAATACAATATACAATAATCAATCCTATATTATTTTCCTCATTGTGATAATCAGAATTAAAATTATATTTAGATATCTTTAAAAAATCAAATATAATTTGAGTCGCCACTAAGAATACGGCGATAACTAAAGATATATTAGTTTTTATTTCTTCTATAAATGACATATTCTTATCTATAGCATCCATAATATCAATATAAATTACAGTAAATTTTAATATATAAATAAATATCTTTAATGTAATCCATAAATAATGATTTGGATATTTATTAATTTTAAATGAGTAAATACAATAAATTAAATAAAGAACTAAAATTAAAATAAATGTTATATAAGCAACAATTAGCTTTAGACTACCATTAGTCTTTGTTAGCTTATACATATAAATAATAATGAATATTACTTGAAATACTATTTCTAGGAATAGATTCATTCTAATAGATAATTCTTTCTTTTTTATAATAGGGTTCAATATATCACTTCCCATTTTAATCGATTATATCATATGAAATTTTATCATAAATAGACATATAAAACAAGAAAAGGAAGCCCGAGGCTTCCTCTTACTATTCAGTTCTTAACGCAACTACAGGGTCCTTCTTAGCTGCAGATCTTGCAGGTATGAATCCTGAAATTGAAGTTAATAAGATAGATACTAAAATCATGATTAATGCAGTTAATGGAGTCAAGTTAGCAATTGCAGTAACTACACCACCTGATACAGCATTAATAATTATATTACCAAATAATTGCATAATATAAGTTATGATTACACCAAATACACCTGATAAAGCACCAATAATGAATGCTTCTGCGTTGAATAGATGAGATACATCCTTCTTTCTACCACCAAGTGATCTAATTACACCAATCTCTTTTACTCTTTCCATAACAGAAACATATGTAATTATCGCTATCATTACGGTAGAAACTATTAATGATAATGCTGTAAATGCTACTAAAGCATAGGTTACAATATTAATCATTGTATTAATTAAATTAATAATTAAACCAACATTATCTGTATATTTAATTTCTTTTCTAGATGCGGCATCTAATGTAATAACCTCATCAGTATGACTACTGAAATCCTCGTTAAACTTATAGAATTTAACTGTTTTAGCTTCTGCTCCTTCAATCTTATTCCAATCACTTAGATAGTCAGTAACCTTATCCTTAATTTCAAAATTAGTAGGATAGATATTTATAGAATTTGGTAAATATGTACCACCAAATGTTTTAACATAAAGCTTCTTAGAGCCATCCATATTTAGAAGTGCACTAATTGAACTATTTATAAGATCCTTAAACATATCTACATAGCCTGGCTTAATAAATGGTGTCATTTGATTTACAAACTCATCAATATTAAATCCACTAATTCCAGATCCACCACCCATAAATAAGCCAGTTAAATTGGATGTTTGATCAGTTTCGCCAACATTAATTGTATATTTATCACAATCAGGGTCTGTATCCTTCTTATTTGAGAATGGAACAATAGCTCCTGTTTCTTGATTAATTGATTCCCAATAACAAGCTAATTCATATGAAATTCTACTAGTAACATAGCTTGTATTTAAATTACCTTCATTTTCAGCAATTTGCTCTCTTATATATTTATTGATTTCAGAATCAATATTTCTCTTAATCATTTCTCTAGCTGTTGTTTCACTATAAAGGAAGCCTTGTTTTAAAGCGCCATAAGATGTACCTTCCTTTAATCTTAAAATACCCTTAACAACTAGATTAATCTTGTTGCTAGTATCTGTTAAATTCTCTTCCTTATATTCATATGTAAATGGCTTTATTGGATTACTTTCCTTTGTAAAGATTGTATCATTTGGATACCATCTAAATGTCTTACCTAATAACTCATCATAAGTGAATCTATCCTTAATATCATTTTTATTTACATCAATTGGAGTTTTACTCTTAACAGGATCCTCCTTATTTGATTCGTTAACAGCATTGTAAATTACATTAAAGAATTCCTCTTGAGAATAATAACCTAATTGTGCAAGCATTAAATCTGAAACCATTCCATTATTATCTAGAACAAGCATTACTTCTCTTGTATCACCAGTATCAGAACCAGAAGGATATGAACCAGCAACTAAATCATATTGCTCATGAATATAGTTTTCAGAATCAAAATTGATACTTTGTGCTAAAGGCTTAGTTAATGATGTAATTAAGTTAGAATATGTTTCTACCTTAGATTCCTCAATATTAACAGCCTTTAGGATATTACCTAATGTTTTAGCATATGTTTGGTTAATTGCATCTAATGATACAGCACCATCATATTCCTTCTTTAAATCATAATTTTCATTATTTTTATTATAAGAAACACTATAATCAGCATATACATTATAATCAATATTCATACCATATCTTAATGAGATAGTATTGTAATATTCCTTTGGCATTGATAATACATAGCTAACATAGTTTTCATCAAATTCATTTTGGAATGTTAATGAATCTAATGCCTTTTGATTTTTTACTAAATACTCAACAATTGAATTAACATTAATCTTTCCATTCTCAGTTGTTTTATTTACACTTTCAACCTGTTGTAAGAATGAGCTACTATTCATTAATGTTTCATAATCAATACCACTCTTTGTTACTTGAATAGGGTTACCAGATAATAAATCATCCTGAATAGATTCAATATAATCTCTTACACCCTGAGAAACGGCTAATACTGCAGATACACCGATAATACCAATTGAACCTGCAATAATTACCATGATAGTTCTTTTTAATTTAGAATGTAAATTTCTAGCAGAAAGCTTAAATGCAGTCCATAAACTCATTTTAGCTTTTTCTTTTGCATTCTTATTCTTGTTATATTCCTTTAATGCTTTTTCATCATTAGGATCTATTAAAGCTAATTCCTTTTCTTCCTTTTCCTTTTCAATAGCTAAAAGACAATTAATTTCATTAATTTCTTCTTCCTCGCTAAATGGATTAGAATCATCCTGTAATTCACCATCTAATAATCTAACAATTCTTGTAGAATATTTTTCGGCTAATTCAGGATTATGTGTAACCATAATAACAAGCTTCTCTTGAGCAATTTCCTTAATCAAATCCATGATTTGAACTGATGTAACTGTATCAAGAGCTCCTGTTGGCTCATCAGCTAATAGGATTTCAGGCTCATTAACTAACGCACGAGCAATAGCAACTCTTTGACATTGACCACCTGATAATTGATTAGGCTTCTTATTATATTGACCAGCAAGTCCAACCTTGTCTAGGGCCTTCTTAGCTCTTTCTTGTCTTTCTGCCTTGCCGATACCAGAAATTGTTAAAGCAAGCTCTACGTTTCCTAAAATAGTTTGGTGAGGTATTAAGTTATAGCTTTGGAATATAAAACCAATTCTATGGTTTCTATATACATCCCAATCTCTATCATTAAATTCTTTAGTAGATTTACCATTAATGAATAAATCTCCTTCAGTATATTTATCAAGACCACCAATAATATTTAATAATGTAGTTTTACCACATCCTGATGGACCTAATATAGATACAAATTCATTTTTTCTAAAAGATAGGTCAATACCCTTTAAAGCATGAACCTTTGTATCGGCTACAATATAGTCTTTTTTTATGCTTTTAAGTCTTAACATACCAATACCTCCAAACAACCTTAAATTTTATTTGAATTATACTACAATTCACACACAAAAAAAAGGAAAACACCCATATTTAACATAATTACACACAATTTAATTTTATACAATCTAATTTCTGCTACTCAATAAGGGTTATTAGTTTGATATTTCTCTTTTTTGTATTATTTTTTTCGTTAAAATAGCAAATTATATTTGCAAAAAAAGGATTAGCCATTAACAGCTAACCCATTTTTATCAATTTTTAGAAGTCTTCATCCTCGTCATCATCGTCAGCCTTAACTGCAGAATCTTCGCAAATTCTCATCTCAGTATCAGCATCGAATAAATGGCAATGGTTCATATCAAACCATAACTTTAATGGTTGACCTGGAGCTAAATCGTCTCTTGATGGAACTGCAGCGATAATTGGATCACCATCGACATCAGTATAGATGTTAGTTTCAGCACCTAATAATTCTGAAATTTCAACAGTTACATCTACAGAAGCGTTTGCCCAAACCTTCTTCATTAATTCATTTTGCTCATCATAAATATCCTCTGGACGGATACCAAAGATAATATCTCTGTTTTCATAACCCTTTTCACGAGCTACCTTTAACTTAGCTTCAGGAATACGAATCTTATAGTTACCCTTTGATGAAATGAAATCACCATTGTCCTTTAATTCACCACGAATGAAGTTCATTGGAGGTGTACCGATGAATCCACCAACGAATACGTTAGCTGGAGCATCATAAACCTCTCTTGGAGTACCAACTTGTTGAATACGACCATCTCTCATAACAACGATTCTTGATGCCATTGTCATGGCTTCGATTTGGTCATGTGTTACATAAATTGTTGTACAACCTAATTCTCTATGTAACTTAGTTAACTCACCACGCATTGTAACACGTAGCTTAGCATCTAGATTTGATAATGGTTCGTCTAGTAAGAATACATCAGATTGTTGAACGATAGCACGACCTAATGCAACTCTTTGACATTGACCACCTGATAATTGTCTTGGGAATCTTTGTAAGAAAGCTTCAAGACCTAAAATTTTAGCTGCACGGTCAACTCTTTGTGCAATTTCTTCTCTTGGCATACGACGTAATTGAAGACCGAATGCCATATTATTAAATACTGTCATATGAGGATATAAGGCATAACTCTGGAATACCATTGCGATACCACGATCCTTAGGGCTTACGTTATTCATAATCTTATCATTGATTTTGAATTCACCTGATGAAATATCCTCTAGACCAGCAATCATACGTAATGTTGTTGATTTACCACATCCTGATGGACCTACGAAAATAATGAACTCCTGATCTTCGATGTGTAAGTTAAAGTCGAATACGGCTTGAACTCCGTTAGGATAAATTTTGTTAATGTTAATTAAATCTAATACTGCCATAATTTAATTTCCTCCTAGCTGTACAAGTTAATTATAATAAAATATAATCCAATTTTATATGTGCAATATGCACAAAAAACTATTTTAGGCCACACTTTGGCCGATTTTTTAGAAAAATATATTAATTTTACTTAGTAGATATAAGCATATAAAGTATATATGCATCCTTAAAATTTCTTAAATCAAAGCCAGATTCAGCCTTTAATTTATCTAATTTATACATCATAGTATTTCTGTGAATAAACATTGATTTTGATGCTAAAGATACATTTAAATCATACTTAACGAATTCCTTAATAAAATCAATAGATATATTAGTATGATTCAAAATATAATCTAATATTTCCTTTTGGAAATTAATTCTTGGATTCTCAAGCAATGCTGTTTTTAATGTATAAACACCATGATTTAAGCTATCTAAAAGCTTAATAGCTATCTTTTCCTCATCAACTAATCTATCCTCTTCCTTATCATTTGAAATATAGGCACAGATAGATGTCATAAAGCTATTTTCAAAGGCATAGATAATATCAATTAAATCCTGATTATTTTCATAATTTAAATATGCAATATAATCGTTATTAACAATTTTTACATTTAAATTACTACCAACCAATTGCTTAAAGATATCTGTTATTTCGTTTTCATATTCCTTACAATTCTTAATGATTATAAATTTCATATTATTCTCCTAAAAGATTTGATATCCATCATCATCTGAATTATCGTTATTATCTTGCTTATCTTCTTGCTTATCTTCTTGTTTATTATCTAAATCAACTACTTCTGCATCAATTGAATCTTCTCTTCTAAATTCATTAGGATTAGGCTTAAATTGATTTGCTTCCTCAGAATCAAATCTAGATGCCTCCTGAAATGCACTAGGATCAACATCTATTGGTAAATCCTGTACCATATCAGTACCACTTATTCTATCAGGAATACCTCTTCCTGACATTAAAATCATAATACCAGATATTATAATTACAATTCCGCTTAATAAGCTATATGAAACAACATAGAATAGCCAAGTACCAGCTACCTCTCTAATAATAGTTCTCTTTAAACCAGCATTTACATCACCAGTTCTACCAATAACCTTTATCTTAAGAAGCATTCTACCAACTGTTTGTTTTTCCCAAAAATGAGGAATCACAACAAAATAGATAATGATTCCAACTAAATACATTGAATCTAAAATAGGATAGAATACTAAAGAATAATTATTATATTCACTAGCAGCTAGATTAAATGATTGCTCATAATTGCCACCATAAGAAATATATAACACATAATTAGTCATCATTTCACTTCTAGCAGCTGTATATGCACTATAATTAAATCCCATCAATAAAAATATTAGAGCTGATAAGCCAATTGCAAAAACAGACAAAATTAAACCATCAACTAAGAATGATAAAAATTTTTGGCCTGCAGTTGCTTTATTATAAAGTTTTAGCAATTATATCACTCCCAACTAGTAATAATTATACTTTAAAACTTAAAATTAGTCTAATAATTACTTCTTCATTTTAAGCATTTCGATAACCTCGGTTACCTCTAGGCCCATTAATGGTAAATCAATATCTGAATCAGCTGAAATACAAATACTATTAACATTATCAACAGCCTTTTTAACTAAAGTCTCATAATCAAATGCTTTTTCATATTGCTCAGCCTTATCAATCTTAGGTGCAGTAGCTGGTGCCTTTGGCACATATACTGTACAACAATCCTCAAATGGCTTAATTGATAAATCATAGCAATCTATATATTTAGAGATACTAATAATATCTAATTTATCATAAGTACATAATGGTCTTAATATAGGATAATTAGTTACTGAATTAATAGTATTCATTGATCTTAAAGTTTGAGATGCAACCTGACCAACAGATTCACCATTAATTAAGCATAAGCAATTTCTTCTCTTAGCTAATTCAGTAGCTATTCTATACATCATTCTTCTCATAATAGTAATATTATAAGCTTCAGGTACGTAATCTAATAATGCCATATGTATTTCCTTAAAAGGAATAAAATGAACATTAATCTTATTATTAGGTGCGAACTTAGCCATCTTCTTTACTAAGTCAACAACCTTTTGAGCAGATTCAATAGATGTAAGTGGAGTTGATTCAAAATGAATACATTCAATTTCAACACCCTGCTTCATAGCTAAATATCCAGCAACAGGTGAATCAATACCACCTGATAGCATTAATAAGCCCTTACCAGCAGTACCAACAGGATAACCTCCCATTGCTCTTACATTTGTATTATATAAATAACAAGCATCATTTCTTAATTCTATATTTAACTCAACATCAGGATTATGAACATCAACAGATAATAGCTTATGATTAGATAATACATAGCCTGATACTGCCTTTGTTATTTCCATAGAACGAAGAGAATAATTCTTATCAGTTCTCTTTGTATTTACCTTAAATGTAGATTTAGTATTTACTACTTCCTTCATTAGCTTTAAGGCAGTTTCCTTAATTACATTTATATCCTTATCACTTTTTACAACAAATGAATAAGATGAAATACCAGATACATATTTTAATCTTTCGATAACTTTTTCCTGATTCTCATCTAATAAATGAATATAGATTCTATCATGCTGATAATCTATTTCAACATTTAAGCCTTCCATCTTTAAAGCAACCAGCTTATGTAATGCTTTAATAAATTCCTTTTGATTTTTACCCTTTAATGTTAAATCTCCAAAACGTAAAAGTATTCTATCATAAATCATAATAGCATCCTCCATTTCAAACGATAAAATTATATCATATTAATGATAAAAGTGCATCCTTAAATTAATTTAATACTCTATTATAAAAAATTACTTAATAAAAGAAAAATACCTTTACCGTGTGTGGTGGTAAAGGTATTTTCTTTGGGGATACAATTTATATTACATGCAGCAATTATTTTCTTTATCTAATTCATTTCTTACATTAGATAAGATTTTATTCATTTTCTTGCTGCTAGAACAACAGCTACATTCACCTGTAGGAATATGCTTTTTTTTCTTATAGATATAAGCTGCTATATTACCAGCAACAATTCCTACAGCCGCGATAATTATTAGAATTTCATAGAATTCCATTAAATCGCCTCCACCTCTGGTCTATTCTTGTTAAATAAATAGATACATACTCCTGTACATACACAAAGTGCTAGAATAATGAATGATGTCCACCATACTGAAAGCATTAGATAAGCAGCTGATGAAACGATAAATGAAGTTCCAATCCAGAATAGAATAGTATTCCAGAACTTTCTCTTATCTACTAACTCACCCTTAGCTGTAGCGACAGCTGCAAAGCATGGAATAGTAGTCATATTGAAGATAATAAATGCAATTAATACTGACCAACCAGTAAATCCGTTACCTTCGATACCAGTTGCCTTAGCAGTTGAGATTGCTGGAGCAAGTCCATCCTCATCTAATGCCAAATTATAAACTTCAATATATGATTCAACATCATTAACATTCTTTGTTGAAATACCTTGTGCTAATACTGTAAATGTTGCAATTACATTTTCCTTTGCAATTAAGCCTGTAATTGCTGATACACCGTATACCCAGCCATTCTCATTTAATTGAGAACCAAAGCCAAGTGGTGTAAAGATAGGACTAATAACCTTACCAAAGCCTGCAAGGATTGAGTTACCAGAATCTACATAATCATCGGCACCAACTACTTCCTTATATTCAAATAAGGCTTGAGTAAATACATCACTAACAACCTCTTCATATTTAGGTGCTAGCTCATCATCTTCATTGTCATTGAAATCAGTAACTAATGTAGCTAAATCAACTACTACTTCATCACTTTCAATATATTCTTCATTAATTTCTAATAATAATTCTTTATGTTCTTCTTTATATTCTTCAAAAATTTCATCTGCTATATCATTTGGATTAGCTTGTTCAATGTATTTCCAATCAAATGTAAATGATTGTAAGAACCAAATAACAATTGTTGAAGCTAAGATAATAGTAAATGCCTTCTTAACATATCCCTTTAGCTTATCCCATAAATGGATCATTAATGACTTAGGCTGTGGCATATGATATGTAGGTAATTCCATAATGAATGGAGAGCTCTTACCTCTCATAACAGTATTCTTCATTAAGATAATTGTAACGATTGCTGTTACAATACCAACAACATACATAGAATATGTAATTAAGTCTACATTAGGGAAATTGAATAATTCACAAATACAACCAGCAATTGCAGTTAATATTGGTAGTTTTGCACCACATGAGAAGAATGGAATTACTCTAATAGTTGCAATTCTTTCTTGCTCATCAGCTAATGTTCTTGTGTTAATCATTGCAGGTACTGAACAACCAAAGCCCATAATCATTGGTAGGAATGCTCTACCTGTTAAACCAAACTTTCTGAACATTCTATCAAGAATAAATGCAATTCTTGCCATATAACCTGTATCTTCTAGAATTGAGAAGAATAGGAATAATAATAGAATTTGTGGAACGAATGATAATACTGAGAATACACCGGCTAAAATACCATCAACAATTAAACCAGATACCCAGCCAGGCGCACTAGATAGCCAACCAGCTACTACACCAGAAAACCAATCTGTTATATTAGTAACAAAGCTTTGTAAAATTACACCTAAAGAATTAATACCACCATCGGTCCAGAATAATCCTTCAAAGATTGAACCTTCAAATGAAGGTGATACATCACTGAATAATCCACCTAAATAGAATAAATTTTCAGAGAATGTAAAATGGAATATTAAGAATAAGATAACTAAGAAAATAGGAATACCTAACCACTTATGTGTTAATACCTTATCAATCTTATATGACTTATTCTCTGCCTTAATATCATTAACAGCCTTTGTTTTATGGCATGAATAATGCTCAACAATATAATTATATCTGCCATCGGCAATTAATGCCTCTAAATCAGAACCAAATGTTTCATCATTAAATGTTTTCTTATAATCATTTACAATACTAGTAATCTTATCTGAATGACTAGATTCAATGAAGTCACCCTCGATAAATTTAATTGCATGATATAGAGGTGATGGTACACCTTCATCCTCCATACATCTAGTGATTTCCTTAATGAAATCATTTATTTTAGTTTCTGCTAATACAGTGAATCCTTCTCTTGGAGTTAATGAAGCTTTATAGGCAGCCTCCATTAATTCATCTAGGTTTTCACCCTTTTGAGCAGAAATAGGGATTACAGGAACACCTATTGCCTTTGATAATCCTTCAACATCGATAGTATCTCCTTCTTTTTTAACGACATCCATCATGTTTAAGGCTATAACAACTGGTACATCCATTTCAAGGATTTGAGTTGTTAAATATAAGTTTCTCTCCAAGTTTGTAGCATCGATAATATTGATAACACAATCAGGCTTATCATCTACTATAAATCTTCTTGAGATAACCTCTTCTGGAGTATATGGAGATAATGAATAAATACCAGGTAAATCTACGATAGAAATTAATTCATCTAGTTTCTTATAATCTCCTTCTCTTTTTTCAACTGTAACACCAGGCCAGTTACCAACATGTGCATTTGAGCCTGTCAATGCATTATATAATGTTGTCTTACCACAGTTTGGGTTACCAGCTAACGCAAAATGCTTCATTATTTATTGTCCTCCTCATCTAAAACACATAGAACAAGATTGGCTTCACATTTTCTTAAGGTAAGCTCATAACCTCTTAATGTTATTTCAATTGGATCTCCAAGTGGTGCCTTCTTTCTTAAAATAAGCTTTGCACCAGGTGTAATACCCATATCAAATAATCTTCTTCTAACTCTACCCTCTCCATCAACAAATTTGACAGTTCCGGATTCATGTAACTTAAATTCACTCAGTTTCTTTTCCAATTTACTTCCTCCCAAGCCTTAACTATTTATGTTAGTTAAGACTAACTAACTGTATTGTACTACTAAATATATTGGGATGCAAGTAAAATTTCATACTTTTTTCAAAAATTATTATTAAATTAAATTGTGTACAATCTGATTGTTTTATAGTACAATAAATATGTGAGGTATTTATATGACAAATTACGATGAATTATTAGAAGTTTTTCCATCTATATTAATAAATGATTATGATATAACTACGTTATCAAATGCGTCAGCTTTATTAAATATGTATTTAGAAGATATTAATTGGGTAGGCTTCTATTTATTAAAGAATAATCAATTAATATTAGGACCATTCCAAGGTAAGGTTGCATGTACAAATATCAAAATAGGACATGGTGTATGTGGCACATGTATCCAAGAAGAAAAAACTATTCTTGTCCCTA
Source organism: Acholeplasmatales bacterium (assembly GCA_017449215.1). Classification (GTDB taxonomy): domain Bacteria; phylum Bacillota_I; class Bacilli_A; order Acholeplasmatales; family Anaeroplasmataceae; genus Anaeroplasma. The sequence continues at coordinate 14,524 of JAFSJY010000068.1, forward strand.
ATGTACATGAATTTAAGGGACATATTGCATGTGACTCTGCTTCTAATAGTGAAATATGTATTCCAATCTATGCTAATAATAAATTATATGGATTATTAGATATAGATTCACCTATCTTAAATAGATTTAACGATATAGATAAAATTAATTTAGAAAAATTATGTAAGATGATTAATGAGAATTTAAAGGGTGAATAACATGACAAATATAGAAAGAGCTGAATATGCAAGAGGATTAAAGGCTGCTGGCAAGTGTAATTGTGCGCAGGCTGTAGTTGCCGCATTATATGATTTAACTAATTTAGATTTAGATACATTATTACAAACTACCTCTGGCTTTGCCGTAGGTATGGGTAATATGGAGGCTACATGTGGTGCTTTAATTGGTGCTAATATTATATTAGGATTAATTGTAAAAAACGGAACAGTAAAATATTCAAAGATATTACAAAATAAATTTAAAGAAAAAACTAAGGCTACAATATGTAAGGTTATTAAAGGTATTGAAACTGGAGAGGTTTTAACACCTTGTGATATGTGTGTATATAACGCAGTTATAGCGTTCTTTGAAACATTGGATGAAATTAATAAATAAATATAATTATTTATGTGAAAAAATAATTGACACTACCTCCTACCTTTGATATAATTTTAGGGCGTGGGTAAAAGGCAGCAGTCCAATCTCACTAGTAAATATCTTAAAGCCTTATAGGTTTAGTTAGTAATCTTCGTTGCCTACAGGTGAAAGCTTAGTTTAAGATATCCTAATGATTTGGTCCAGTACATTTATCCCCAATAAAATATTATATTTATAGGAGGACATAGAAATGTCAAGATTCACAGGTTCAAGCTGGAAGGTTTCTCGTAGATTAAACTATTCTATTTCTGAAACAGGTAAGGAATTAGTTAAGAGAAAGACAGCTCCAGGTCAACATGGTGCAAAGCGCACTAAGCAAAAGGAATATGGTTTACAGTTAGCTGAGAAGCAAAAGGTAAGATTCACTTATGGTGTATCTGAAAAGCAATTCGTTAAGACTTTCAACGAAGCTTCTAAGTTAGAAGGTATGACTGGTGTAAACTTCTTAAAGGTATTAGAGACTAGATTAGATAACTTAGTTTATCGTTTAGGTTTCGCTTCAACTAGACCACAAGCTAGACAATTAGTTAACCATGGTCACATCGTAGTTGATGGCAAGAAGGTAGACATCCCTTCTTACAGAGTTAAGCCAGGTCAAACAATCGCTTTAAAGGAAACTTCAAAGGATTTAAAGATTGTTAAGGAAGCTTTAGCAGCTAAGTTAGCTCGTCCTGAGTATGTAGCATTTGATGCTGACAAGCAAGTTGGTACATTTGTTAGAATGCCTGAAAGATCAGAATTCTTACCAGAAATCAACGAGCAATTAATTGTCGAATTCTACAACAGAGCTTAATTATAAGAATCTGCAAGGAACACAGAAATGTGTTCCTTTTTCTTTATCTTCTTCTCTTGTTTAATATATTTTAAAAGAGTATAATTGATAATATGGTTGGTGATATAAATGATAGAATATTACACTCTATATTTACCAAAATCAAATCGTGAGGTAAAGCTTGAGATATCTGGTCCTAGATATCGAAACGGAATAAAATTTGATACATTCTATTTTCTAGATGGTCAGAATGCCTTCTTAGATTCTCATGCCGCTTTTGGTAGATCTATTAGAGCAACTACATGTCTATCTGTTGCCGCGAAGGAAATGGGAAAAAGAATTTTAGGAATAGCTATTCATAATTCTGGCTCTGATTTAGGAAGAGTAAATGAATATGCTCCATTTAAGATTCAAAATTCTGCCAGTGATGAATGGAATAAGCAAAAGGTTAAGGATTGTATGAATTTCTGTGATGACTTTGTAAATACAATTATTCCATTTATAGAAAAGAATTATGATACATATGAGGATATGAATCATAGATTCATTTACGGTTCTTCTTTAGCTGCGAACACTGCCCTTTATATTGGATTTAAATATAAAAA
>JAFSJY010000069.1 GCA_017449215.1 Acholeplasmatales bacterium
GCTTGCAGTATCCCTGACCTACGCTTAAACCTAGTCTCACGATTTCGGCTCCAAGGTCTCGGTACTAGATGAGATGCTAGCTCTTTCTAGGTCGGACTCCCACCGACTATGTTAAGTGAACCGAACTGGCGCACCCTCCATAGGTATATTATACTACATATAATAAAATTTAGGACATTTATTTCCAAAATGGACCAAATTTTTTGGCATCTTCCTTTTTTATTTTTGTTAGCTTATATCCTGTTGGATTTAAGATTTCATAGAATAAATCATCAGAAATATCCTTATCAGTTATAATTATTGTTTCATTTTTAGTATGAGATGATTTAATCTTTTTAGCATCAATTTTCTTTCTAATTGCGTCATTAACATGACTTTCACACATTGAGCATCTCATACCTTCTATTTTTAAAATATATTTATTCATATAACTCCTATCCTAGTGCTATATCTAGCACCATCATTATAGTAAACCCAATAGCAAGTCCAATAGTTGCTAGGTTAGAGTGTGGTCCCTCATTACTTTCAGGAATTAATTCCTCGACTACAACATAGATCATCGCACCTGCAGCGAATGCTAACGTAAATGGTAATATTGCAGATACAAAGAATGTTAATAATATTGCAATTAAAGCAGCAATAGGCTCAACAACTCCAGATAAGAAACCATATAGGAATGCCTTAAATTTAGATAAGCCTTCTTCCTTTAAAGGCATAGATATAATAGCACCCTCTGGGAAATTTTGTACTGCAATACCAATTGATAATGCAAGCATTGCCTCGTCACTAATTGATTGATTAATAGCACCAGCTATTATGACGCCCACTGCTAGTCCTTCAGGAATGTTATGAATTGTAACAGCAAGCATCATCTTGAATCTTTTTGATAGCCTGTTAGACTTTAGTCCTTCTTCTTGCTTATCAATATGAATGTGGGGGACAATCATATCAATTATGAATAAGAAGCCCATTCCAACTAAAAAGCCTATAGCTGGGATAAGCCATGCTTTATAGTTATCATATGATTCTATTGCAGGTTGTAAAAGGCTCCATATTGAAGCTGCAATCATAACTCCTGAGGCAAAGCCCAATAGTACCTTTTGTAATCTAGGATTAATCTTATCCTTTAAAATAAATACCATTGCACTACCTAATGTTGTACCAATGAGTGGAATTATTAAACATAAAATAACAAACCATGACATATCCAAAACCTCCTATCATCAATTGTAGTTAGTTATAACTAACTCAACTATATTATATACTTGTTTTAGGTTTTGTCAACATCTTGGCTATCTTTAATTTATATACTTTTTTATTGCCTCTAGGAATGAAATACCATATGGACTTAAATTATGATTCTTTAATTTAATAATACCTATTTTCATATATTCATCCATATCTAAAGGCTTAGATATAATATTTTCTCCATTTAGCTTTTTATCAATTACACCACTTGATACAGTATAACCATTTAAACCAATTACTAAATTAAATAAGGTAGCTCTATCTCTTACCTTAATATTCTTTCTTCTATCTAATGTAGATAATATTTCTTCTGAAAAATAGAAAGAATTATATTGTCCCTGCTCAAATGATAAATAAGGATAATCACTTAATTCATCTAATGTAATCTTATCCTTTTTAGCTAAAGGATGAGAATTAGATATAAACACATGTGGCTTAGCAGTAAATAATAAATCAAATGTTAAATCATTTTCCTTTAATATTTTAGTTATAACCTCTTCATTCTTAGATGATAAATATAAAATACCAATTTCACTTATTAATTGAGATACATCAGTAATGATTTCATATGTTTGAGTTTCTCTTAATGTAAAATTATATGAATTAGCATTAAATTCATTTATTACATCAATAAATGCATTTACAGCAAATGAATAATGCTGGCACGATACTGAAAATACAGGCTTTCTTTCTTTATTATCTACAAACTTATTAGTTAATAGATCAGCTTGTTCTAACACCTGCCTTGCATAAGATAAGAATGTAATTCCATCAGGTGTTAATGTAACACCCTTATTATTTCTATTAAAAATATTAATATTCATTTCCTCTTCTAGATTCTTAATCGCATTAGTTAAGCTAGGCTGAGAAATAAATAATTTTTCTGATGCAGTTGTAATATTTCCCGTTTCAGAAACACATACTACATATCTTAATTGTTGTAATGTCATATGAACCTCCGTTATAGATTTCACTATAATTTTATCATCTTTTATAGTTTGAAACTATATTATTTTTATTTAAAATATATTGGATATTTTCTCATTTGTTCGTAAATTACACTTCTAACTCTTTCTCTAATTTCAATTGAATAGATTGAAGCTTCTTCACTATCTAATAATTTATCAACATCTTTCTTTGTGAAATTAAAATAAAGATTCATTCCATATAATTTTTCAGATACTTCTGTCTGTTCCTCAAAATCATCAGAAAATGTTTTTGCCTTGACGCTATCAATAAGTTTATACATGTCTTCATTTAAAGGATAATCCATAGTTGTATCTGATAATAGTCCAGCTCCATTATCGAAAATAGGACATAAGGCAAATTCCTTTTTATCATTAATTAAAACTGCAATATTATGTGTATGCCTATCTTCATTTAAAAAGAAATTATCAATAGTTAAAAGCTTATTCATGTATTTACCAAAATCACTCAATCCTGTTATCTTTTCTACATTATCCACAATGAATTTAAGTCTTTCTGTTCTATCATGAATTGTCCAAATAGCATTATGTAAGCTTCTACCATAAAAATTTTGGAATAATCTCTCTAAAGTGATAATCTTCCATCCATCCTTTAAGAAATTATTACTACAAGCTCCATTATATTTTTGATTTTTATATTTAATTGCAATAGGACTATAAACAACAAATTCGTCACCATTTAAATCAGAAAACTTAAGTAAATTAGAAATCATATATTCAGCTAAACCTTCATATCCCATATAATCAGCCTTATACCAAATACCATTATTCTCCCATTTTAATTGATTTCCTTTAGACGATTGTCTATCTTCTCTTTTTAAATCTTGTTCAAATAATTCAACCATATTCTACCTCTCAATCTTAATCCAAAAATCATCTTCTGCCATTCTACCTTCAGTCTTTTCTATAATTAAGAAAGGATCATAAAATGGTATATTTAAATCATTTAAGACTAATTTTAATTTATCTCTTGTTTCAGGGAAACATCTACTTTTTAAGAATTCTTCAAAATCCTTATAAGTTGGATTCTCATTAACTCCAAAAGCACGATAGAGAAGGTTATTTGTGTAATTTTTAATTGCCACCTTTTGTTCCATCATATCAATATCTATGACAGTGCAAATCATTTGTTTACACATATAAAGCATTCTAATTGGATACTTTTTTTCTGGTATTATTAAAGAATTCACATATTCAGGATTATTTTCAATCATGTATAAAAGAAAAACGATTGGACCTGTTATTTTATCTTCAGTAGTTTCCCATCTTTCTATAGTTCTTTTTGAAGTACCAACAAATTCAGAAAATTCCATTTGAGTCATTCCTAATATTTCTCTAACTTTTTTAATATCACTTGCAAGAACATATTCAGGAATTGCATAGCGTGTTTTCTTCATAAATACCACCTCTAAGATAGTAATATCACATTTTTGTCGGTAAAACAATATTTTTTACCACATTTTTGTCGGTTTTAGTTTTTAAAAAAGGCGAAGCACAATGTGCCTCGCCAGCATAATAGCTATTAACCTAGGTCAATAATTCCATCTTGACATGATACTTTTGTTATGCCCGAATAATCATACCAGCTATCTGAGCTTGGTCTAATTAATTCAAAATCAGAAATACTACCACTATAATTTATTGTAGTTAATGCAGTACAGCCATAGAATGAGCTATCACCTAATGTTTCTTCTACACCATTGCCTATTTCAACATATTCTAATGATGTACAATAACAAAATGCGTAATTGCCAATTCTCTTAACGCTATTTGATATTTTTACACTTTCTAATGAATTACAATTATAAAATGCATCCTCACCAATAGCTGTTACAGAATTAGATATTACTATACTTTTAATGCTCTTATTAATAAATGCATCCTCATTTATTTCATATTCTGTAATGATTTCATTACTTATTGTTACTGAATCAGGCAATACTAATTCAGTAGAATCTCCTACATAATCAATTAGGTATACCTTTTTATTACCACTATTATCTAAACTCATGAATACATATCCATTATCATCTATAAAGATAGATGATGGATCATCTTTTCCAATTATAGCTTTTGCATAACATGCAACATATCCAAAATCATCACTACCTAATTCAAATGCTAAATTTGATAAATTACGTACCTCATATAATCCACTGCAATTATAGAATGCATCATCACCAATTGCCGTAATATTTTCTGGTATTGTTATTTGATGCAAGTGTACACAATTCTCAAATGTATTATCATCTATCATAGTTAATGAAGTAGGGATATTAATATTTCTTAATGAGTTACATCCCATAAATGCTTTATATCCAATTTCTGTAATATCGTCTGATAGAATAACATTTTCAATATTAGTACAATCTCTAAATGCCTCAAATCTAATTATATAGTTAGATGTTAATGTAATAGTTTTTAAGCTTGTAGGAACGCTACTATTTACACTATAGCCATATCCATATCCGCCAAATAAATCACCTAAACAGAAAGGAATTCTAGGTAATGTAATGCTTTCTAATGAATCATTTGAATAATTAAATATTGAGTTATAGTATTCAATAGTATTAGGAATTATTACAGACTTTAAATTACTATACCCACTAAATGCACCATCCCAAATATATTTACAATCAGGGTGGAATGCATCAAATTCAGTTATAGAATTAGAATCTAACATATAGAAATAATAGTATGGATTAGATTTAGTACCAAAATATAAACCATTTCTATATTCTAGCTTTGGTAAATCATAAACAATATATCCTAATGAATTGATAGTATCAGGCAATATTACTATTTCAATCTTTCTACATCCAGATATAATTGACGAACCATCATAATCAGGTATGCTTGTAATTGTTGTGTCACCTAAATCTACTTCTTTCAAATTTAAGCATTTATAGAATGCCATAGCGCCAAGGTTTGTTAAACTTGATGGTGCTACAAATGATTTCAAATTTGTACTAGCAAATGCTTGATAGCCTACTGTTGTAAGACTACTTGGAATTGTAATATTTGATAATGATTTGCATCCATTAAATGCATTTGCTCCAATTACTTCGATATTTGAATCTAGATTTACCTTTTGTAAATTAATACAATTTTGGAATAGCCCAGATTGTATTTCAATGTTAGGAATTGTAGCCTTTATTAAAGACTTACATTCAGAGAATGCATAATAGCCAACTGATGTAATATTATTAGATAACGCAATATCATTTAATCCAGTATTATAGAATGCGTATTCTCCTATTTCAGTAACTGAAGATGGAATAACAACAGTATTTAATTTAACACAACCAGAGAATAATGAATCAGCTATATAAGTTACACCATTTGGAATACTAATGCTCTTTAAATTTTTACATTCAGAGAACGCACCCTCACCAATAGATGTTACTGTAGATGGAATACTAAATGATTCAAAAGGTAATCCTGCAAATTGGTAAGCACCAATTGATGTTATACCCTCGCTTAAGGATACACTTGTAATAGAGCTATATTTCTTATTTCCATATGTGATGTCTCCGTCATCATCTATTAAATAAGAATTATTACTTCTTACCATTGGGTTAGAATCAGAATCACTAAATTGAACATTAGTCCAATCATTAATATAACCATCATAATATAAATTATCTAAATACACATCTGTAAATGCCATAGGACCAATAGATTCTACTGATACAGGAATATTTATTTCCTTAATTGATTTTCTTCCATAGAATGCTTTTTCTGGAATAGTTTCAATATTTCCAGTTAAATATACTTTAGTTAGCTTATTAGGAAGATCAAGACTATCATAAGAACCATAATAATTTGGAACTCCAAAATAATAAGCCAATACATTACCTAATACAGGAATAGATAATGATGTTATATGCTCTAAATTATAAAATGCTAATCTAGCAATTTCAGTAACATTAGTAGGTATTACTAATTCATCACCACATTCAATTACATCCATTAATATTACATCTGATCCACTCTCATATGTAATTAAATTATTATTTGTATGAATATTAGAATTAGATTCAGATGTTACTATATTTAAAGCATAATAACCAACATAGCCATAATTTGTTTTTGTAATTGATAATGAGCTATGATTAATTACTTCTACTAATCTATAACAATTACTAAAAGCATATGTGCTTATTGTTGTAAGTGTTGAAGGTAAAGTCACTTGAATAAGTGAATAACAATTATAGAAGGCATATGAGTCTATTTTTTTGGCTTTAGGGAATGATACATCTTCTAAAGCATAACAATTATAGAAGGCACCATCACCAATTGTCTCGCATTCTGTTATAGTAGCCTTCTTTAAAGAGTTACAAGTATAGAATGCATTAGTACTTAAAGTTTTACATTTTGCTAAATTAACCTCTTCTAGTGAAAAGCATCCTCTAAATGCTTCTTTATTGATTACCTCAACATTTTCTAAATTAATAGTCTTTAAATTATTACAATTATAGAATGCTTTTTCTTCAATAGTTACTACATTATTATTTAATATAACTTCATTTAGATTTCTAAAATCTCTATTAGCGTCCACACTAAATAAATTCTTATCAATGATGATTTTATAATCATCAATTGTAGGAATTGTAATAGTATTTAAGGTAGTATCTCCAACATAGGCAATAATTCTAGCATAATCAATATTAGCTTCCTTCTCCTTTTTATAAATGAAATCACCAATTGTAAATATACATTTTTCTTCATCTAAGGATGTATGAATTATTTGAGCATTCTTAGCTACATAGCCATGTGATGTACTACCTTTAGAAAGTGATAATGATGATAAATTATATATTTCATATAAATGCTTAATACCACTACTTGAATCTTCACTTCTAAATGAATATTCACCTATTTCACTAACACATGAAGGTATTGTTAGCACACTAAAATCCTTATCATAAAATGCATATTGATATATCTTATAATTTTCATTCTTAGTAGGTAATACTATTTCATTACTACTTCCCTTATATCCAACTAAATAATTAATATTATCAAGCTTTGTAAATACAAATCCATCCTGATCAACATCATAAATAGATTTATCATTTATTGAAGTATGCACTACCTTTGAATACATACCAAGTCTACCATATGAAGAATTAGTAGCTGGTAATGTAATATTATTATTTCCTAAATCATATACCTCCAATAGCTTATGACAATTATAGAAACAATTATTAACAAGTGTAACCTCTGAATTAATAACTATACTAAATATATTAGTACAATCATAGAAAGCATAGCTAGCAATTTTCTTTAATGTCTTAGGGAATGTTACCTTCTCAATATTTCTCTTATCAGTAAATGCATATTGATTTATTTCAGTTACACCCTCAGGTATAACTAAATCATTTATACTAGTATCTAAAAGACCATCAATATAACATTCATCTAAATTAGAATAAAATTCAAACGGAATAAATTCATCCTTCATTTTAAATTTAGCTGTTATATCTAAATCCTTATCTACCTTAAATGAATAATCCTCGTTAGGTGAGATTAAATCATCACCAAGATACCAACCTTTAAATTCATAACCAATGTAAGGTCTAGCTACTAAATAAGCAGTATCATTATATCTATTATAAGTACCACTACCTGCTATACCAGCGGCCTCTGAATCACTTGTAAGGCTTATAGTATATGATATTAATTCATAATAAATATCAATAGTTACGTCAGTATCATCTGTAATATTCTTTTGTTCAAAGGCTTTAACTCTAAAGCCTTCTGCATCCATTGGTTTAGCATTAGTTTTATCACCGATATTACCAACTAATGTTTCCTTATATTGAGGTTGTTCTATATATTCACCATTATCATTTTCAAAATAGTGATTAACCTTATATTCCTTTTTACCAGTATTATATAATTCTTGAGGAACCTCAATTTTATAATCTGAATTATCTTCTTCGCCTCTATATTTTTCATTTTTAGAATTTGTACAAGAAGATAATAAAACTGCTATTCCTAAGAGGAATAAAATATTTCTTAATTTTCTCATTTCATTCCTCCTAGTTATAAATTGTTACAGTTTGAATAGAAACAATGTAATTTCCATATGGTGATAATAAACAATCACCAATCTTACCACTACCTGTATTTACTCTCATATTTGTAAGATTATATAAGCAATAAATATTATAAGTTCCAACATTTGTTAATGTAGGCTCATCACTAGCCCAATTATTACCATTATCTACTGAATATAATACTGAATAATTGAAGTCAGAATCATCTTCAAATGAAGTCATTATTCTAGATGGATTATATCCTTCTGAGTCATATTCAAGATTTAAATCAATCGGATTAGTTATTGAACCACTAGTAGTTCCAGCATCACCAAATTTTGCATAAACAAATTCTACACTACCTTCAATTGTTTCATATCCAGTCTTACTAATCTTATAAGTAAAATTAGCACTACCAGCTACCTTTTCTGACACCTCTACATTAACATCCTCTAATAGAGTATGAGAGATACTATCTAAATATGTAGCATTCTTTAATAGATTAGTATATATTGTATAAACCTCATCTAATGATGTTATAGTTGTGCCATCAGAAGATTCAACCTCGTAGGTTAATCCTGTTGATTCTCCCTCTAAATATAATTCATTTCCATCATTTGAAATAATACTAATAACTGGAGATATCATATCTAGATTACTAGACGTAATAGTACTTAAAGCGATAGTTACCTTACGGCTACCTTCTACTACAACAGTACTTCCAACCTTATAATAAACTGTATATTCTCCTACTTCAGTTAACACTAATTCTGAACTATAATTTACTCCATCAATTGAATATAATACATTTTCTGTAGTATCAACAAAATTCATTAATATACCATCTTCATCATATTTAAATGTATATTCATCAGATCTAATTAAATATTCTGGATAGCCTACTGGAACCTCAGTAGAGAAGATTATTCTAACCTTCTTTTCTGATAACAATCTTTCAGAATCTGGGAATCTAGTAAATGTTATTTCCATGAACTCATCTTCAATGATAGATAATGTTCCATTTGAATTATATTGATTAATAGAATCATCTAAATAATTCTTTGGATAATTAACTAATATAGAATTATCCTCAAGACCAAATCTTTCTAATAATGTAGCGATACTTACAATATTACTAGCAGCACTACCTGTAATATCATAAAAATAATCATTATCACCTAAATTAGAAACATTATTTAGATTTCCAAATTTAATCCCATTACTTAGTCTATAATCATTAAAAGTGAATGTAAATTCATCAACTATATCATAATCATCAAATGTAAAAGTTGCTGTAAATGTATTGATACCATTCTTTAAATCAATATAGCCATCCATTGTATGCTCATATTCAAAGCTAATATTATTTGGCTCAAATTCAGTAACAGGATTATTTCCTCCTATTTGGAATTCCATACTGTCAAATAATGTATTAGCCTTTATGCCATTATATTTATTAAATGTCATCATACCATTTAGCATTAATACATTATCATCAAATATATCACTTGATACATATGGTGTATTATATACTAATTTACGTGAATTAATATTAATATTAAATGTAGGTTCATCATAATAATCCTTAATATTATCTGGTAAGATTAATTTAATTTCATATGAATCAATATCACTTGATACTCTTCCATCATAAGAGAAACTAATATCATCTAAATATTGCTTATCCTCTTCTGCAATTCCACTTAATTCAATATAATCTTTTAAATTAATGCCACTTAATGATTCTTCTAATGTCATACCAGAAATAGGATATAAATTTAGTTCTGATTTTAAAGAAACAATTATATTCTTTTTATAAATATTAATTACTTCAAAATCTTCCTTATTATCATATCCATCACATACAATCTTGTAATATACTCTATAAATACCTGGTTCTGTATATTCAAAATTATTTGTTTCAGAATATGTAGTCATATTCTCGCTTCTATAATATACCTTAGCATCCTTATTATCGACATTTACACTAATCTTATGAGGATTGCCATCATAATAATCAAAATATCCTTGTGAAGAATATGTTAAAGATGAATAAGTAACCTTAGTTTCTTCACTTATAGTATCAATAACCTTTTTATAGTCTTCCTCTGTAGGAGTTGAAACTGTAATTTCAACCTCATCTAATTTATCATTAGCGTCATTTTCATCCTGATATTTATTATCAATACCATCTAACCAATTATCTGTTATTTGATTAAATTCTTCCTTTTTAATGATCTTGTCTTTATTAATCTTAACTTCTATTTTCTTATTTGATATATCAGTTAATTTACCCTTAACTAATTCGTTATTAATCTTATCAAATACAAATAATTCAGTAACACCCTTAAACACAGAATAAATTTGATGAAGAACATTATTAATCTCTCTAACATGTAATCCAAATACAGTACCACGTACTGCCATTACTGAATTATTAGATGATAAAAAGAATTCTTCCTCTAGACCTAATTTATTTTGAATTTCAGCTAATACAATTCCTTTTTCTACAAAGATATTTGTTTTATAGCTATCTTTACCTTCAGATTTTATATTAATTGTTGTATTTTCACCTAGATAAACATATTTATCCTCATCAAATTTAATAACTAAAACAGAATCGGCACCTATATTTAGTGTATCACCATCATATAGATTCATTCCTTTAAAGCATTTTAATTCTTCTTTGTCATCTGATACAGTTGCACTACCTTCCATTCCAACTATCTTAATAGATCTAGCTGAATCTAGTAATGAACCATTATTTTCTCTATCATCTCCACAAGATGTTAAAGATAATAATATCAAGACAAATGATAAGATTGTTGTTACAAAAAAGATTAACTTTTTCATAATTTCCTCCTTTTTATTAGGATTTTATAATAAGCCAAAAATCCGACTACTCTATCATAGAATAATAATCGGATTTTTGATTTTTTTATTCAACGCCCCAAATTACTATTTCGCCATTAACATAATGCCAGTAATTATTTTCTGTATCAGTCGGAGCTTCTTCACTATAGAAATACTTTGTAGCATTCGATATAGCCGTATCATTACCACTTACATATAAACCATCAATTTTATAGAATTGTTCTTTTGTTCCTTCATAGAATATCTTTTCTAGAGTAACCTTATAGAATGTATATCCAGATTGATATCCAATATCAGTTACAGAAACTGGGATAACAATTGTCTTTAAAGATGAATTGTTACAGAAAGCATAACTACTTATAAAGTTACCCTTAGTAATGATTACAGTTGTTAAATAATCATTATGTGAGTAGTCTTTATAACTATATCCAAAATAATTATATGGATCTCCTACATAAGCAGCATATCTAGCTGGGCCCTTATATGTTTCTACTCTATAGCAATAATAGAATGGATGGAACTCATCATTTACTACTGTGTCAGCAATTTCTACATGGCTTAATGAGTAGCAATAGCCAAATGCATATCGACCTAATTTTTTTACTCCATCTAATATTTTTACTGATGTAATATTAGAATATGCAAAAGCATAACCATTTATTTTTAAATCAGTATATGTAACGCCATTATGTGTGAATGATCCAGGTATTACTAAATCAGTATCGTTTTTAGTATAGCCAATTACGCATGATTCAGTGCCAATAGCAAATACATAACCACTTTCATCAAATACTAGAATTGAATCTTCTGTGTAATCTTCATGTATTTTTATTGCATAATACGCTACATAACCATTACCAGTATATCCAGTACCTAAATCTAATGATGAAGCATTATAAATTTCAACTAAATGACAGCATTCATTAAATGCATCTGTACCAATAGCTGTTACACTTGCAGGAATCTTAATTGAATATATGTTCTTATTTTGATAGAACGCCTTTTCGGCAATTTCATATGAGTTGATAGTTGTTTCATTATAAGTAAATGAATTAGGTAACTCTAAGCAATATAAATCACCAGTATAACCAATTAAATATCCTTTTTCTCCATCATATAAGAATCTATAACCATTAGCATCTGTAATAATTGCTGAAGGATCATCTAATGATGTATGAACTGCCTTTGCATAGTATGCAACCTTACCATTATCTTCAGAACCAAGAGTTAATGTTGATGTAGATAAATTATAAACTTCTACTAAAGCATAGCATCCATCAAATGCGTCAGTTCCTATTGATTCAAGTGCTGCTGGAAGTGTAATTGTACTAATTAATCTACAATTTTTAAATGCACTTCCCCCAATTGTTGTAACTCCATTTGGAATATTAATTGACTTTAATGAAGTACAACCACTAAAAGCAGATCCTCCAATTGATGTTACTGATTCAGGAATTGTTATAATACTTAAGTTAGCATCATTTTCAAACATCTCATCACAGATGGCAGTTAAGTTTCCTTCAAATACTACTTCTTTAAGGTTTGGACAATCAGATAAAATGTCATGATCCCCAGTGAAATCACCTTTAAATATAACTTTTTCTAATTTCTTATTATTGTTTATTGATAAGTAGCTTATAGATGTTATTGAAGCAGGTATTGTAAGATTTACAAATCCACAAGACTGTAATGAATTAGATTCAATTGATGTTACATTATCTGGAATAGTTAAACTACTTAAAGATGAACAACCAGAGAATAATCCACCAGAAATACTAGTTAAAGCTTCGCCTAATGTTACATCTTTAAGTGCTGTACAGTCAGCAAATACATAATAAATACGCTTATCTATATCACATTCTATATCTAATGTAGTAAGCTTCTTACAGCATCTAAATGCTTCTTTACCAAAAGATGTAATAGTTGATGGTAAAGTAACACTTGTTAATCCACTATTATAGAATGCACATTCACCGATTGATGTTACATTATCAAAATTAACAGTAGTTAAAGATTCACAATCCATAAATGCAAAATCAGGAATAGCTACATTCTTTGTAAAATTAAGCGTTGCTAAAGATGTACAACCATAGAACGCACTAGTAACTTGCGCTCTTATAGTTGATTGAGTTGTAAATGAGAATGATCCACTAAAAGTAACTTCTTCTAGCTTTTTACTATTACGGAATGCATTTTCTTTTAAAGCAACGCCACTAGCTAAAGTGATTGACTCAAGACCAGTGTTCATAAATGCCCATCTATCAATTTGTGCAATTTTTTCGAAATTTACAGTTTTTAGTTTAGAACAATTTTCATATGTGTATTCTGAAACTCTAGATCCACTACCTAAATAATATACAGATTCAAGATTAGTACAGCCTCTAAACGCATACTTGCCTGTATATGCATAAGTTGATGCTGAACCATAAACTCCCATATCATATTTGATGTTTACTGATGTTAAATTTACGCAACCCTCAAATACACCACATATAGGATTTTCTGGATGGTAACTACTATAGCTATCATCTCCATTTTGTATTAATAAGTTATTTGGAAGTGTAAGAGTTGTAAGCTGTGTATTACTAAACGCACCCTTATATAGTTTAAGTTTTACTCCTGCAGTATTAGGCCAAGTAATAGTTTTTATTCCTGAATTCATAAATGCATATGGATTAATTTGATCTACTGTATCAGGAATTGAAATACTCTCTAATGATGTACAGCCATAGAACATTCTTGTATTTATACATACACTACCATTTGGAAGTACTACAGTTTCAAGTGATGTACAGCCATAGAAAGTACCTGTAGAATAATCATATTTAGTATAATAATTACTTGTTGAATCTAATTTATATAAATTTGCGCTTACTAAATTAACACAATTCTTAAATGCATCATTTCCTAGATAATTCATTGATGTTGTTTTAACTTCAAATTCTCTTATACCAGAATTTTCAAATGCACTAGCTTCTATTCTTGTAATTGTAGCAGGTAGAATAATATTAGCATTTTTACAATCTTTAAATGCACTTTCTCCTATTGTAGTGATATCTCCAGTTATTTCGATTTTTGTAATTGTAGAAATACCTTCAAATGCAGATGCAGGAATTGTTGTTCCACCATTAATTACAACAGTCTTTAATTTGCTTGATACTTCAGAATTACTCTTACCAAAAATAGCTTGTCCAAACACATTTTCACTTACATAAGGTAACTCAATATATTGTAAATTTGTTAATCCATATAAGCATCCATCGTAATCTGTACAAGTTGATGGAATAACTATTTTTCTTAGGTTAGTACATCTACTAAACGCACCAGCAAATACCTTCTCACAATCAGGATGAACTACACATTCAAAGATTTGTGGAGTTCTAGCTTTAATTAACCACTTATATGGATTTTCAGCAGTACCAAAATAAGATCCATTATCATATGTAGTAAGTACCATATTATCGCATTTTTCAAATGTTGTTGATGCAATACTATTTATACCTGTAGGGAATGTGATTGTTGTTAAATTTACACATCCACCAAATAAATATTCATCAAATTTAGTTACACTTGTCTCTTTTAATAATATAGTTTCTAAATTTTCACAATTGTAGAATGCATATTTACCTAAGCTAGCTAAGCTCTTAGGTATATTAATATTGAATAATAATCTACAATTACTAAATGCTTTTTCGCCAATTGAAGTGATATCTCCATTAATAGTAACGCTAATTAAGTTTCTACATCCCTCAAATGTATTATTATTTATTTCTATAACACCATTAGGCAATACAATACTCTTAATTAATGTGTTAGCAAATACATATTCACCAATATAAGTAACTTCACTTGGAATATTAATTTCTTTTAAATTTTTACAATTATAGAATGCATAATCATTAATTTCTTCTAAGCTACTAGGTAAAACAACTTTTTTCATATTGAAATTAGCAAATTGATAATCTTCAATACATGTAACGCCTTCTGGAACAATAATTTCTTCTAATTCTTCATAATCATTACCATTTTTGAATAATACCTTTGAATCACATACCATCATAGGATTAGATTCTTTATAATCAAATTCAATGTTGCACCAAATTTCTACGCTATCAACATATATATTCTTAATCTTTGTATCTCTAAATGCACCATTGTCGATTTCAACACCGCCTTTGAAATATAGATTTTCTATATTTTCACATTCGTAGAATGCATTTTCTGGAACATAACTAATTCCTTCGCCAAAGATAATTGTTTTTAATGTTTCCGGAACAAATTCTTTATTATGAGTATATTCTTTATCATAATTACTTGTTGGATAAGGAACACCGAAGAAATATCCTAGGCAACAATTAGTAGTGTAAGTATTTCCATCTACATAAGTGTATTGCATTAAATTAAGCTCTAATTCTTCCATAGTACATCCACATAATGTACCTCTGTTAACTGCAGCAACATCGCTAGGAATAACCACATTTTTAGCACTTCTATCGATTACACCAATGAAAGTTTTACCTTTCTTGCTGTCACTATATGTGTAGATATTTCTTTCAGTATCTTCATTAATTATAGATACGTACGTTTGAGTACCATTAACTACATTCTTTGCATAATATGAAATAAGACTATAACTAGGTCCTGATGCTCCTGCAGTTAATGTAAATGCAGTTGATCTATTAACAACTTCAACTAGGTTAACACAGTATTGGAATGAATTTTCACCTATTTGACTAGATGAAGTAATTGTTTCAGGAATAGTTAATCTTATTAATCCATAACAATACTCAAATGCATTTTTGCCAATGCTTGTTACTTTAGGGAAATTTACATCTCTAAGCTTATAACAATTAGAAAATGCCTTATACTCAATTTTTGTAGCATTAGCTAAATTTGCTTGATCTAAATTGTAGCAATTTTGGAATGCATATTGACCAACTGTTTCTACTTTAGATAAATCAACTGTTCCAAGCTTATAACAGTAACAGAATGCTTCATCTCCAATGTATGTAACATTTGATAAATCAATTGACCCTAAAGATGAACATTCATCGAATGCTCTAGCACCAACTGTTTCTATTTTTGAAGCTTCAACTGTTTTTAGCTTTTTACAGCCTCTAAATGCATCTTCATTAATAGTAGTTACATTTTTCATTTTTACAGTTTCAAGGTTTTCACACCAAGCAAAAGCTTCACCACTAATAGTTGTTACATTCTTTAAATCAACACTCTTTAAATTACTGCATGAATAGAATGCATCATATTCAATAGTTGTAACATAATTGTTTAGTGTAACAGTCTCAATATTATAATTTTGATAGAATAACTGATATCCTAAAACAATGCTATAGTTCTCACCAAATGATGGAATAACTACGTCCTTACTACTACCAAGATAACTTTCTAATGTTACTATTTTTTCATCTTCATCAACTGAATAGATGAAATCCTTCTTGTCGTCATCGACTTCTTGCTGATTTTCACCAGTAATAACTCTTGATGCGCTATAAGCTACGTAACCGTAATCGCTAGATCCTACTTCTATTGGTAAATTTGAATTATTATATACTACCTTTATGTAATAGCTATTATAAAATGCATCTTCTTCTATTGTTGAAACACCTTTACCAAGTGTAACTTGTAATAAACTATAACAATATCCAAATGCATAATCTTCAATTATAGTAACGCTATCAGGAATAACTATTTCTTTAATTTTAGAATGATAGAATGCATATTCTCCTATTTCTCCAACATTATTTCCAAGTGTAACTTGTAATAAACTATAACAATCTCCAAATGCATAATCACCAATTCTTGTAACGCTATCAGAGATTACTACTTCTTTTAGACTATTGCAACCATAAAATGCACTATCACCAATTCCTAATACAGCATCAGAAATTACTACTGATTCAATTGGTAATCCTACATAAGTATTAGAATTTGAGAAAGCATAATTATCTATGTAATACTCTGGTATTTTAGATGTGGCACTAGGTAATACTACATTTTTATCATCGCCAACATACTTGTACAAATACCATTTATCGTATTCTTCATTATAGTAGAATACGAAATCTCCAACAGCTGTAAGATCAGATGGTCCTTCACTTATGTTTTTAATCCATAAATCATCTTCATCTACACCAAGTGCAGAAAATAAACCAGTTAGATTTGCAGTTTTATCAGGCACAAAGAATTCATATAAATCTGTATATTCGACAACGTCTTTGCCAATTTCCATGTCTACATTCTTTATAGTTAACGAATTCAATTTTGACTCTCTAAATGCATAATCACCAATTTTCTCTAATGATTCTGGTAAAGATACAATTACTACTTTTGAATTTTCAAATGCGTTATCAGCAATTTCTGTTACACCATCAGGTATAACTAAATCAATAGGATAGCCTTCCTTTAGACCTGTGACAATACATTCAGTTTCATCTGATGTAAATTCTAAATATTTAAATTCATCCTTTAAGCTAAATCTAGCTTCTACACCATTTTCTCCTTCATTACACTTATATTGTAATTGAAGTGATAATAATTTATCTCCTAGCCACCAGCCTTCAAAATCGTAGCCGATATTCACAGTTGCAGTTAAGAATCTTACGTTACCAATCATTTCTGATTGACCAGATCCAGCATTAGTTTCAACTAAATCTTCATCTCCAAGTGAGATTGCTGCATCTGATACGTCTAGTGTTCTTTCAACATCATCTGGATTTGGATTATCATTGTTACTATCACCTTCAATAATAACACTAGGCAATTCAATTTTAGGTAGAGAATCGTCTACTTCTCCTCTAAAATGTTCTTTAGTTACCACGTTATCTGTTGTAGATGATTCATTTTGATTATTATCACATGCTACTAGAGTAATAGTGGCAAATAATGCTAAAACTGATAATATTTTCTTTTTCATGATTTACCCTCCTTACTCAGTAATTGTGATATGTTCAATATCAATAATGAAGTTTCCATTAGCTGCTAGGCTACTATGCTTTACATTTGAAACTGAACCATCAACTAATGTTGTTCCATCGTTACCATTATCTACGAAGCAATATAATACATAAACATCATATTCTCCAGCGCTAGTAAGGGCTGGTGCTTTTTTAGTCCAAGTCTTTCCTTCATCTATTGAATAATATGTTTCATAATTAATGAAATAATCTTCTAATGAACAGCTAATTCTAGATGGAATAGCTTGTGGAACATCATTTAAGCTTATTTCATAATCATTTGGAAGTGTGACATTTACAAAATTTGCATCCATACTTCCATCCAATACAGTTATATCTGAAATTGTTCCAAGCTCTGAATTTTCAAATCTGACTGTTCCACTTAGTGTCTCATATCCATCTGCTTCTATTGTATAGTTGAAATTAGCACTATTTGCTTTTTTATTAGATACAGTTACAACTGCATCAATTGTTTCACCTGAAATAGAATCATAGAATACAGAATTCTTAATTAAATTAGTATATACAGTATAAGCATCATCTAATGAAGTGATTGTTCCACCATTAGTTGATGTTACATATCCTTCAAAATTAGAAGCTCCTGCTTCATCATATTTCCAGTAAATTTCATTGTTATCATTTGATAAAATATGTACTGGATTAGTTACAAACATCTTATTATCAAATGTAATTACTCCCTCACCTGCAGTAACATCAATATATTCATAATTTGTTATGTTATATGCTTCGTTGCTTTCATTAACTATAACCTTATAATATACCTTATGTGTACCAGCTTCGACATATAAATCGTCAACAAAGTTTGTACCATCAATTGAATATTTAACAGGGAAATCACTTGTAACAAAGTTCATTTTTACACCATTAGCATTTTTAGCTGGGTTATATGCATAACTTGTTTTACTAATGCTAAATGTTGCATATTCACCTTCTTCTGGCTTCTCTGCTTTAACAGTAACATAAATTGTTTCATCAAAGCCCTTAGTAGTTGCATTAGGGAATACTAAGAAGTTTAATTTTACATAACCATATGCAGCATCCTCTAATTCAATTGTTGTTCTTCCATCAAATTCTGCTGTATCATTTCCTTTAATATCATATGGATAATTAATTAGCATTGTTGTTAAGTCTAAAACATCTAGACCAAATGCGCTTAATAAATCACTACCTTCAGATTCATAAGCTCCACCACCAACGCTTGTTACAAAGCTTGAAGCATCATTAATGTAGTAAACATTATTACTTAATTGTTCAATCCCTGCATTTGATGCAGCAATTGCATATCCTGAATCTTCTCTTGTGTCACTGAATAAGAAATTAACGTCAACATTTAATGTAACTGTAGAAAATTCAAATGTCACATTAAGTGTGTTTTTACCATCAACAAGTTCAATATAACCATCAGTTTTTTTGTTATAATTAATTGTTACATTAACAGTATCATCAACTAAAGTATTATTAATATAGAATTCTCTATTTTCTAATATTGTATCTATTTTTACACCATTAAATCTATTGAAATCATTATCGCTTAAATTTGATATATCAAGTATAGAAGCCTTTGAGTTGTTATCATAATATATATGATCACTTTCTAATTTTACTGTAGGATTTGTAATATAGATTACTTCAAAATCCTCTTTTGTATCATATCCTTCACATTGGATTCTATAATATACTCTATATTGTCCTGGTGAATAGAATTCAAAAGTATTATCATCTTGATAATTTATTCCATCAAGTGAATATTTAACTGTAGCTCCATTTGTGATTGGAGTTACTTCAATCTTATGAGCATTTCCATCATATTCACCAAAGAAGCCTTTTGAAGTATATTCAATATCTGAATAAGTTACATCAGTTTCAACAATGTTAACTACTTGATCAAAGTCATCTTTTGTTGGTTTAGTTACTGTAATTTGAACCTCGTCTAATTTATTATTAGCATCATCTGGATTATCAAATTCATTATTAACATCATTTAACCAATTAGATAAGATATCCTTAAAGTCATTATTAGGAATAACATGATCCTTAGGAACCTTAATTTCAATCTTCTTATTAGAAAGATCTGTTAGCTTACCCTTAATAATTTGACCATTAACCTTATCAAATACAACAAGCTCAGTAACACCTCTATATACTGCATATGTTTCAATATATTGGCTACCATCATCTCTAACTGTAACACCGAAGATTGTACCTCTAACTGCCATTACTGAGTTATTAGATGATAGGAAGAATTCCTCATCCTCTCCTAGCTTATTTTGGATTTCAGCAAGTACAACACCCATTTCAACAAATACATTTGTCTTAAATTTATCTTTTCCTTCTGATTTAATATTTACCTTAGAATTTTCACCTAGATAAACATATTTATCCTCATCAAATTTAACAACGATTACTGAATCCTTGCCAACATTTAATGTATCACCATCATATAGATTCATACCCTTGAAGCAATCTACTGTTTCTGTATCATCAGTAACAGTAGCTGAGCCTTCAATTTGAACAATCTTAATATTTCTAGCTGAATCTAATAATCTTTCTCCATTATTAGATCCTCCATCACTACATGATGCTAAAAATATACAAAATATAAAGCATATAATAAAACCAATAAACTTTTTCATTATGCCTTACCCTCCATACTTTCGTATCCTTCTATTTCAATAACCTCAAAGCACTTAATTGGCTCCTTCTTATTTTTAAACATCCTATCGCCAGCATCTATAACCTTAATTCTATTCTTTAGCACATCATAAACATCCTTAGATATTAATACCTGGCTTCCACCAGCTGATGCTTCTATTCTAGATGCAGTATTTACTGTATCACCAATTGCTGTAAAGTCCATTCTAGTCTTAGAACCGATATTTCCAATTACGGCATCACCATAATGAACACCAACACCAAATTCAAGCTTCTTATTATATTTTTCTAATACATAATCACAGATTGCTTTTCCTTCTTTAACAATACCAAAGGCTGCACATACTGCTTTAAAAATATAATCATCTAGATCTACTGGGGCATTAAATATTGCCATTACACAGTCACCAATAAATTTATCTACCATTCCACCAAATCTAAATACTTGATTAGTTGCCATTTCTAGATAACCATTTAGAATATCAACAACTTGCTCTGGATCTAGCTCCTCACTCATCTTTGTAAATCCTCTAATATCTACAAATAGACAAGCAACGTTTCTCTTTCTTCCACCTAAGCTCATAGCATCCTTTTGCTTATCAACTAACGCTTCTGCGACATCAGGTGATATATATCTCTTAAATGTTCCAATAACCTCTCTCTTATGCTTATATTCGTTATAATAATGGTTAATAATGATTATTACGAACGCAAGTATCAAAGTAAATATAGGTAATGATATGAAATAATATAATTTACATGAATGCATTATAATAGCTAAAATGAATTCTAATCCTATACCTAAGGCAAAGGCTCCTATTCCAATGTAGAATGCAAGTGACGCCATTAGGAATACAATTCCAAATATAACAATCGTATTTATTAAAATTAATCCAAACGTATTAATAGGTAAGTATAATTCATCATTTAATAAAGATTGAATTACATTACACTGAACCTCAATACCAAACATCTCACCAATTGGAGAATTATAAATATCATTTGAAAGACCAGTATCGACCGCACTAGCATATGAACCAAATAATACAATTGAGTTACTTCTGAATTTTTGTTTAAAATCATTATTGTTAGCTTCTTCTATTAAATCCTTCATAGAAATATAGTTAAAGCCAGACATTACATTCTTAACCTTACCATCACCACTATAATTTAATTCGGGTGCGGCATAATATTTAAAATAATATGAAGTTTTCTTTTCGTAATTCTTTATTTCCTTATTTGTGTTATTAGCATAAATTGAATAAATAGAATATGCTAAGCTATCGTAGTTTTCTCCTCTTAAATATGTTTTTCTTATTGCCTCATCATTATCAGTAATAGCATCTACATATCCGATAGACTTAGCACTATTATAGATTTCTTCTGATAATCCATATGGTGCCTCATCTCTACTCATACCGTTTACGCCTAATACAACATTTTGTCTTTTCATTGCATTAGCTAAATTAACATCTACAGTATCACATCCATATGCCTTATTAAAAATGACATCAAATCCTATTACAGATGGGATACAATCATTGTCAGCCCACATATTTAATATATCTGCGAAATATTGTCTATATTCAATTGGATTATATGCATCATACTTCTCAATAGTATCATCATCTATTCCAACGATATATATTTCCTTTGCTCTTTCAGACTTATGCTGAAACATAGAATCCGATAAATCATTATCCAATGAATTAAATGGATTCAATACTCCAGATAACGCAGATAATGTCAAAATAAATATTGCCACTATTCCCGCAAATATTAAATTTCTAACCCTAAATTTAAAAATTTTAGACTTCATACCTTTTCCCCAATTAATACCATTTTTAAACGTTTTAGTAAAATCACACAAAATCAATTAATTATATCATTTTTTTAAAATACATTCAATCGAACAAAAAATGGTTATTAACGCATCTTGTTAACAACCATTTAAATTATGTTAATTTAAAAATACTCTTTTTATATTGTCATAGTTACCATATACAACTACAGTATCATTTTCCTTTACAATACTATCCTTTGTTACAGTAATTGGCATTTCATCTCTTCTTAATGTTAGAATATTTAAATTATATTTAGTTTTAATTTCAGATTCAAATAATCTCTTATCCTTTAATATTTCAGGAAGATTATGGATTTCAACCTCAGCCATCGCATCATCACCATAATTATCAATTAGATTGATGACATTTTCCTTGCTCTTTACAATTTCTTCTTCATCATATAATTCATCAATTTTATACGTGAATAAATCCTTAATAGTTTGCTTATTACCAAATACTACTATTTCATCCTTATTTTGAATTACAGTATTCTTTGTAATTTCAATAGTTCTATTCTTTCTCTTTAAAATTAATAAATTTAAATTATATCTCTTTTTAAAATCGGATTCAGCTAATGTCTTATTCTTTAAGAATTCAGGAATATTATTAATATATATTTCAACAATAGCGTTCTTATCATATGAATCTAGCATTGTTAAGGTATTAAGCTTTTGACTTCTAAAGAATAGCTTTCTACCACCAGCAGAAATTGATTTTTCAAAGAATTTAGCTATAAAAGGTAGCTTTAATATTATTATTATTCCAACAGCTATACCTAAAATAATTAAGACGTTAAACATTTGTTCTTTAACTATTTCTGTTGTAGCTACACTACCAATAAAATTAATAATGAATGAAATAATGATTACATTAAATACAATACCAGTAATCATACATATAGTTGCTAGTCTTCTTCTTGTTTTATTTGTAGTTACAATTTCTGCCTCACTTGTTGTATAGCCTGAGCATGTAATTAATGAAATTACTTGAAATTTTGCTTTTTCCTTAGTAAGACCAGTAATTCTAAATAAAATTGTAAATACCTCTATTGTATAAATATATAATACTATAGCAATAGATATAGCTAATATAGATGTAACCAAATCCATAATAATCAACTTCCTTTTTTAAAAACAAATTTATTTCTTATACTTAATTAATGTTAATACATTTTGAGAATTAGTATATTCATAATGAACCTCGTCCATTATCTTTTTAACCATATAAATTCCAAGACCACCAATTTCTCTTTCATCACTTGATGCGGTAATATTAGGGTCTTTTCTTTCTAATGGATTAAATGGCTTGCCATTATCCTTAAATACAAATGTAACCTTATTATTAGCTCTAGATAATGTTATTTCAACTGTTCCTTCATTATCATATGCATAATGAGCAACATTAACAAATATCTCTTCTAAAGCTGTATTAATCATAATAACATCTCTACTAGAAAAATCTAATTGATTTAATAATTTAGATGAATATTCAAATAGATTATCTAATTCCTTAACATCTGCCTTAAATATTCTACTTTCTGACATGATAGCATCAAAATCATGATCATACATCATAATTGTAATATCATCAAACTGTTCAGTACAGCCAGCAAATTCATTAAGATTTTGTCTTAATCCTAATACAAAGTCCTTTGGTGCTTTAATATTATTATTTACATATTCTAATAATCTATCATCACCAAATAATTCATCATTAGGATTATGAGATTCAGTTACACCATCAGTATAAAGTAAGATTTTATCTCCCTTATTAAGTTTAACTGTCTTCTCTTCATATTTAGCACTATCGAAGGCTCCTAAAATAATACCTGATTTTTCAGTAGTATATTCAGCTTTTCCGTTTAATATTAAAATAGCCTTATTATGACCAGCATTAGTATATTTTAATTCACCACTACTTAAATTAATAATACCAAGCCAGCATGTAACAAACATATTAGCATCATTATTTGTACATAATGCAACATTACATCTTTCCATAATTAATGCTGTATCTTTCTTAAATGTTTTAGTTAATGATTGAATTAATGTTTCAGTTTTCATCATATAAAGTGATGCAGGAATTCCCTTTCCTGAAACATCTCCAATAACTAATGCTAAATGTGAATCATCAATATAGAAATAATCGAAGAAATCTCCACCAACCTCTTTAGCGGCATCCATAATACCATATACGTATTCACAGCTTTCCTTAGGCAATACGCTATTTTGAATTCTAGATGCTACATCAAGCTCTGATTTAATCTTTTCATTTTCTTTTACTTGTTCTGATTCGATGATTAATAATTTTTTACTTCTTTTAGATATAGCAAAGCTAATATTTACTATTAATATTAATATGATTTCTCTAGGTAAATAATAATATATGAATACCTTTAATAATCTATTATCACCCTGTGATTGTAAATATTTAATCCATTCATACCTTTCAGCAGCTGTTGTATTTTCTACATTCACCTGCTTACCATTAATTGATATTAATTCTGTACCATTTAATAGTGCTGGATCCCATTCACCATAAAATAGTCCTAAATACATAGCAGAAACTAACATTATAGTAACCATAATAAATGTAAATAATAATGCCTTATGGTCAAAATAATGGTTTACTAATATGATTAATACTGCCCACATTAATACACCATGCTTAGGCAATATTACATTTAATACCATTACTACTATTGCATATTGGATAATTAAAAAATATTTAAACTTTGGCTTTTCAATTAACTTTGTTTTAATATAGAAAACACAAGATGCTAGTACTGTTATTAGTATTGGAAAAAATATATTAATTAATAAGAAAATATGATCACTTACATTAAATAATTTAGTTAAATAGCATATCCATACAATTAACATTGCTACGGCAGAGAAAAAACAACCTTTGGCAAGGCCTTTGTTGGCATCTATTTCATTTTTTAGATAGATTTCATTCGTTAATTCCCTGTTCTCCATATAAATTATTCTCCATTAAAAGTTTCAAATACTAAATACTTAAATTCCTTATATGCTCTTGTATCCTTTAATTCCTCGAAGCATTCAAGTAAAGCATTGTATCTCCATTTATGAATATCCTTATCCTTAATTTTAAATCTATTCCAAAATTCTTCTCCATTTAATCTATAGTCATTATTAATTGCTCTCATATTAGATAATTTATCAGAAAGAGCAATTATTTTAACGTCTATAGGTGCTTCCTTTAATTTATCAATAGCTAATTGCTTAGCCTCAACCCATGATAATTTATCATAATTAGGTAAAAGGTTAATTGATTCAGCGGCTACTATATCCGCAATTCTTTTACCAAATTCTGATTTTATATCATCATATGTTACATCAGTATCCTCAATTAAATCATGTAAGGCAGCCGCTGCCATTAATTCATGATCATCAGTTATACTAGCAACAATACTCATAGCCTCAAGTGGATGTAAGATATATGGAACATTTTTTCCTTTTCTAAATACATCTTTATGATGTAATACTGCATAATTAATCGCTTTATCAACTAAAGCTGTATTATTCATCTAAATCACCACTTCTCAAAAGACCCATAGATTTACCAATATTAGTATATCTATTAGCTATTCTCTCATTAATCTTTCTTGGGCCATAAATTGCATCTAAGATAAGCTTAATAATACTTACACCCATATCCTTAGATAGTGCATAAACAATACATAAGCTTAATGGACCTGTAACACTTGTAATGATATCAATATCCTTACCTGTAAATTGACGAATAGATAATTCATAAGCTAAGTCAGAATATTCCTTAACGAAATCATCTAATTCCTTTAATGTTGTAAATCCAAATGATTTATAAACCTTTAAGAAATTAGCTAAGCTTACTTCCTCTATTTCCATATTTCCAATAGTAGCTATTCTCTTATTAATATCATCGAAGCCACCATTTTCTAGATATGCCTTATATGAATCACCATTAAGTTCAATGTCATCAAGCTTACCATTCTTTACAACCTGCTTAACTCTTCTTCTATAATCCTCAATTGAGTTTCTCATATTACAGAATGCATCATCCGCAAGTTCTAGCAATCCAGCTAATCTATTGAAATTTCTTAAATATTCTCTTGGAATTTCTACATCTGTCTTATAACCAGTATCATGCTGAATTGCAGCCCAAGCATGCTGTAATACACTTCTTAGTTGTATTTCAATTCTTAACTCATTAACGATAGGAAAATCTGGGTTATAATACATTTCCTTTGGTATTCTACAAATGTAATGTAATGACATATATCCAAATTGATCTATCTTATGAGTTTTTCTTTTATCAATTGTATTATCCCAGTCAATATCAAAGCTACTTTCAACCTTAGCAGCAAATTTATCAACCTCATCCATATAGAAAGTAACTACACGAGCACCTACGATATCAGTAATATCTAATAGGTTTTGGTACTTGTAGCCCTTAAGCTCAAGCTTTCCTGCTAAAGATCCTTCATCCTTAATTCTTGCCTCAACTGAATTTACTACTACTCCAAATTCAGCAACGAATTCCTTTAGCTTATTTAATACAATCTCTCTAATAATATGAAAATTAGCATATTGCTCTCTATATTCGTTCAATATCATTTCTGAATGCTGATCCATAATTATCTACTCCTTTATATTTAAGAAAGTTGAAAAACCAGTTATATCAAATACTTCCATAACCTCATCTGTTGGTTTTAATATGTATAAAGTACCCTTGCATTCAGTCATTTTTTTATGGAATATTAATAAAACTCTTAAGCCAGCACTTGATACATATGTCAAATTCTCAAAATTTATATTTATTGTTTTAATGCCTTCTATTGAATTATCTAATGACTTTTCTAATTCAGGTGCAGTATTAGTATCTAATCTACCCTCTAATGTAACATTTAAAGTATCATTATTTCTTTCCTTGACAATGTTCATAATAAATCCCTCCAAATTGTAAATTAATTTACAATTAATATATTAAGTATTTTAGCATAAATAGTACTTTTAGTAAAGAAAAAGGGGATTATTTATCCCCTTCACTATCCTGTTTTTCAGTATCTTTATTTCCGTAAAATTCCTCTACAGCTTCATTATATGCAGCCTCCTCAGGTGAGATCTCATTATCTTCAGCCATAGAGTCTAAATTTGTGCTTTCTGATATTTGATTTGTATCAGGAACCAATTCAACCTTAATTTCTGGTTCTTCCTTCTTGTATGAGCCAGATAAATATAATCCGAGCTTAGCGCAGCCTGGACCTACAAGCTCATATAATACTGATGATGCTAAAATTATTGTTTGAAGATGATCTCCAAGCTCTGGGTATCCCTGTTCTGCAAATATTCTAGCTCCCATATAGGCAAGGCCAATTGCTACACCAGCTTGTGGAATTAAGCCTAATCCTAAATAATTCTTAACCTTTTTATCTTGCTTTGTTACAGCACATCCTGCATATGATCCACCATATTTACCTAAAATTCTAATAAAGAAATATACTAAAGCTGCGACAAATAATGGAACATATCCAATTAAGGTCATATCAGTAAATGCCTTTAAATTAAACTTCATACCACTCATTACGAAGAACAATAGCATTATTGGTGGTGAAAAATAATTTAATTGCTTAAATAGCTTTTCATCACCACTAATATTAATATAAACAATACTCATTGCCATACATCCAAGCAATGGTGATTGTTCCATCAATGTACAAATGCCACAGAATCCAAATAATAATGCAATAGCAATAATCAATCTATTATCCTTTGTTCTTGATTTTGGTAATAATAGCTTAAGTAAGAAACCAAATCCAGCACCAATTATTAAGCACGCTATATTTTTTAGGATAGGTAATCCAATAGATGCAAATGAAACACTAGAGCCATCACCCATTAAGGCAAGACATACAGATATAGCAACACTATATAAAATAAGTGATACAACATCATCAAAGGCTACTACTTCTAGTAATGTATTTACATATTCACCACTAGCCTTTGTTTGTCTTATAGTCATTATTGTAGATGCTGGTGCTGTAGCACTAGCAAGTGCGGCTAAAACTAATGAAAATGATATATCAATTCCTAAAGCAAATGCACAAATAATAAATACTAAAACAAATGCACATAATGATTCAAATAAAGTAATAATTAATACCTTAGGACCAGACTTTTTTAATTCGCCAATCTTAAAATATTCACCTGCACTAAAGGCAATAAATGCTAAAGCTATATCAGATAAAAAGTCCATTCCATTAACTACCTTATCAGGTATTATTCCACTTATTCCAGCAGGTATAACCTTCCAAATAGGAACTAATAATACACCAACAACGATATAGGCAGTAACATTAGGAAGCTTCAATCTTTTAGTAATTCTCGTCATTAAAAAGCCAAGCATTAATAATACTGCTATAGAAATAATAACCGCTGCGTTTTTAGAATCAATTCCCCATGATGAAATAATTTTTTCTATTAAAGAAACTTCTACATCAAGCATTATTAATCACCTCACTTCTAATACATTAATTTTAACACATTATGGACACAAATTCCATTTTTGGTTTAAATGCAACCAATAAAATTTAAAAATAATAAAAAATTTATAACAAAATGTTAAAGTATAATTTTTAGTATTTTTTGAGAAAAATATGGTCATAAATTGAGCAAAATACACTGTTAAAATAACATTATTAACAAATTTTTATAAAAAATTAAAAAAATGGCTTAACTAAAAGCCAATTCCGACTTGTATCATTACAATTTTTATACTTGTTTTCCATTTTTTATCATATATAATAGCTATGGGAAGTATATAGAGCGGTGCTACTCCAAAGCACATGGAAGTAGGTGGTGCCTTATGGTTATTAAAGACTTTAGGCCTCCATTCTACTCTATGTTATGGAGGCCTAACAATCATGTTTTATTTGATTGGTGTGATACTAAATATTATATTTACTATTTCAGTAGCTATAATAAAGTATCACCAAAGAAAGAGAAAGTAATTTCTCAATTTAAATCAGATAATTATGAGAGAAAGAAAACACCGCGGCAACGGTGTTATCTCATAATTACCAAAAACTAATTAGGAGTAGCACTTCTATATGCTTCCTTCTATCTATATTATAAGCAATATCTTTAAACATTGCAACATTAATTTTACGAGTAGTAAAATACTCATTTTTTTATTTCTATTTTGATTTTAGTTCTGTAAATTTCTTTACTAAATCCTTATCAAGCTTTCCTTCATTAGCCATATCATTTAATATGAATAATGCCTTATCATTTGGAATAGGCTTCTTATAAGGTCTATCAGTAGAAACTAATGATTCATAAATATCTGAAATAGTAATCATTCTTACATACTTAGATAGCTTTTCTTCTGTATAATGATTTGGATATCCTGTACCATTTAAATATTCATGGTGTAAAGAGGCAATCTCTTTAACATGAGAATACTTTCTACCAAACTTAAGCTCATTTAATATTTCAGCTGTATAAACTACATGCTTCTCTATTTCTGATCTTTCTGCTTGAGTTAAAGTACCCTTTCTAATTAATGCGCTTTGAAGCTCATTATCCTCTAATAGCTTTAATGTACCAAATTCAGTCTCATAAGACTTATTCTTCATAACATCTACAAATGCTAAATCCTCATCACTTAAGAATGAAGATTTATCTAATTTAATGATGAAATCCTTAGCTTTTACGATTAAATTAATTTCATTATCATATTCTTCTTTTGAGTATTCATTCTTTAAATATTTAATTTCAATATTAGATTTAATTAAATCATAACGCATGCACATCTTATCTAAGATACCATCAAATCTTGTTGCCTTATTTAAGATATTTGAAGGAACAATAATCTTACCTACATCATGTAGCATAGCAGCCATGACAAGCTCATTCTTTTCATCCTTAGTGATAAGATCATAACTATTATCATTTAAATAATCTACAAACTCAGAGCATATCTTAGCTACATTCATAGTATGGAATGCATTATAAGGTGTTCTAGATTCAATAGCCTTAACCATTGCCTTAACAAATGAATCTAATAATTCCTTAGCATCCTCATATAGCTTCATATTATCTAATAAAACACCAGATAATGAAGATAATGAATAAATTATCTTTTGTACATCATATGAAAATGGAACAACCTTTTTAAATTGTACAGCGTTAATTAATTGCATTACACCAAGTACATTCTTCTCTCTATCAAGTAGTGGTAATACTAATACAGATTCAGTATGATATCCAGTTAATTCATCATATTTCATTGGACCAGACCAGTTATAATTCTTATCTGAATACACGTCCTCAACATTAATAATCTTTTTAGATTTAGCACACATTGCCGCTACGGCAGGTGCGTTAATATCTACAGGTGGTAAATTAATCTTTTTACCTACTCCACCCTCTTTAACATTTTGTGATTTTGTAATCATAAAAAAGAATTCTAGCTTATTATCCTTTAATAGATATAAGGTACCACCATCACAATTAGAAATTGTCATACCAGTTTCTAGTATTTCCTCTAATAATTTATAATAGTCGTCTTCCTTAGACATATTAGTAATAATACTTAAAATCTTTTCTAAATCTTTATTTAAAATCATCGAAGCCACCATCTTTCAAATAATTAATTGAATTTAATGTTTTATCATAATCACTTATTTCTATAAGTATTGTTGTTTTATTATCTAGTTCCTTAATATATTTATAAGCTTCCTTATAATCTATTAAGCCTTTACCTATTTCCATATGAGAATCAATAACCTTATCATTGTCATTTATATGTAAATGCTTAATATAAGGCTTTAATGTATCAAACCATTCCTTTATTTCTATTTTAGAAATAGATGCGTGTGCTACATCTAAGCATACGCCAATTCGTGGGTGATTCATTTTATCCATTAAGCTTCTTAATAGATATGGATCTAAATCAAACATATTTTCTACATATATTTCTAAATCCTTAAATTCCTCTATTAATTCTAAATAGGCTTTAGCATTTAATTCTACCCATCTATTTCTATATGTATCATCCTTCATCCAGGTAATGTAATTAGTATGGAAGATAACTCCCTTACAATTTAACTTAGATGCTATCTCTAAGGATTTTCTTACTCTTTCATAAGATATTCTTCTTATTTTCTCATCCTGAGAATCTAATACTATATCAAAGAATACACCATGTAATGTATCATTCTTTCTATTTAGCTTTTTATATTCATTTATTACATTATTTAGCGCTACTTCATTATCTAAAAGATTTGGTATAAAGAATTCATTATATTCAAATCCTAAATCATATTTTTTAGACAATTCTAAATATTTATCTAATTGATTAAGCTTTGGAATTATATGATATCTCAAATAAAATCAGCTCCTATCATTTAACCTAAAATAGAAAATCAAAACTCTTGTTTCATTATAACAAGATATGAACATTTTTTCAATCATTTGGAATTTCATTCTTAATAATAAAATTAGTCAAAAAAAATTAACTAATAGTCCTTAATCTATGTTAAAATTAATATAGTTATTTAAATTACTAGGAGATATTTTTATGCCATATACAATTGACGAACTTCTACTTTTTGAAAACTTAACATATTTAGATGATATTCCACCATTTTCATCAGTTTTAGGCTTTGATAAGAAAACTGTAAAAGAATATATGGATAGCATCGATTTAGAGATAGTTACTCCAGAAAAGGATTATGGTTCTTTCATGATTGGTACTGACTGGATTAATATGATTGAGGCTATAAAGAGAAAGCCAAATATGCTAGAGGCAACACTTGAAGAAACTCATCTAGATATGGCTTATGGTGGAGGATATGGATTATCATTAGTCTTCTTAAATAAGAGAACTAAGGAGGCTGTAGTTGCCTTTCGTGGTACTGCCACTAATGAATGGACAGATGACTTTTTAGGTGCGAATTTTGTCGATACGTTACAACAAATTAACTGTCTTGAATGGTATAAGCTTGTTTATAATAAATTACATTTAGAGGAATATTATGTAACTGTTATAGGACATTCAAAGGGCGGTAATAAGGCTAAATATATATCAATATTAAATGATACTGTAGATAGATGCGTTGCCTTTGATGGACAAGGCTTCTCTGATAAATTCGTTGAACATTATAAAAAGAATATTGTTGAAAGAGAAAAGATTATTGAAAACCATAATATCGATTATGATTTCGTTAATATCCTAATGAATGATATTGGTAAAAGATTCTATTATCATGGATATAATTATGGAGCTGGAGGCTTTGCTGAAAGCCACTGTCCTAATACCTTCTTCGATTTTAGTGAGCCTGGCGTTTATGAGATGAGAATAAATCCTAATGGACAAGCTCCTGAAATGCAGGTATTAAGTCAATTCATCAATAGTATGATTAGATCTGCATATAATGATGAGGATAGAACTAAAAATAATAAGCTAGTAGGTACATTAGTAGAAAAGGCATTTAGTATTGGTGCTAAGGAGGTATCTCCTGAGGAATTCATCAATATCCTATGTGATATGGTTGGTGATAGCCAATATTCAGATAATGCATCATATCTTTTAGCTTATGTAATTAAATATGCAAAGGAAAATAAGAAATTCCTAGAAGCTTTAAAGGGAATAATGACATACTTCAATGCCGAAGGCTTCTGTAAGGTTATTGATATGATTGATGACTTAATCAATTCAAAGAAGCTTGGGGCTATCTTAGGTATTTCTAATTTCTTAATTGTTCATGTTAATAAAATAGTAGTTAATAAGATTCATTCAATAATTAAAAAGAAATATGATATTGATTTAACTAAGGAACAAATCCAAAGAGTATTACAGGTTGTTTCTATGGTTAGAGCTACATTAAAGACATTAGAGATTAATTTTGATGGTTCTGATTTAACTGTAGAAAAGATTGAAACTGACGATAATAAGAAATTAATTGAAAATCTTAATATAGTAGTTTTAGCTGGTGGATTATCAGTAGAAAGAAATGTATCATTAAATACAGGCTATATGGTAGCTAATGAGCTTAAGAATGATGGACATAATGTAATTCTATTAGATTCATATATGGGATATAGCGATAAGGAATTAAATATCGAGGACGCATTCGCTGAACCTGATACATATTCATTAGTTATTGATTCTATCCAGGATGAAACACCAGATTTATGGGCAGTAAAGAAAAGACGTGCTGATCAATCTGAAAGCTATTTTGGACCAAATGTAATTCAAATTTGTAAGCAAGCTGACCTTGTATTTATTGCATTACATGGTACTAATGGTGAAAATGGTAAGGTACAAGCAATGCTAGAATTAATTGGGATTGATTATACAGGACCAGATTCATTCTCTTCTTCTTTATCTTCTAATAAGAAGGTAGCTAAGGATATATTAATTAATAATAATATTAATGTTGCTAAATCATATACTTTAAAAAAGAATGAAGAAATTAAAGAACCAACAGATTTTGGATTTACATATCCTGTAATTGTTAAACCAAATAATGGTGGTATTTCTATTGGTATATCACTTGCAAGTGATAAGAATGCTTTAATAAAGGCAATCAATAATGCATTTAAATGGGATAATGAGGCAATCATTGAAGAATATATTATTGGTAGAGAGTTCGCAGTAGGTATCC
The DNA here is from genome assembly GCA_017449215.1 of Acholeplasmatales bacterium. Lineage (GTDB taxonomy): Bacteria > Bacillota_I > Bacilli_A > Acholeplasmatales > Anaeroplasmataceae > Anaeroplasma. Next base: position 34,315 of record JAFSJY010000069.1, read on the forward strand.
TAGATAAGAATGTATTACCAGTGCTTGAAATATTACCATTAATTTCAAAAGATAAAAAGATAGGCCTAAGCCTAGATGGTATTAAAGCTAAGAGATGCCCTGCAGGCATCAATGATGATTTAAAAAATGAATTACAAGCTTTAGCAGAAAAAGCATCTAAAGCTTTAGGATTAGAGTATTATTCATTAACTAGCTTCATTCTAGATAATGATAATAATATTTATTGTTTAGGTAGTGAAGCACTACCTGAATTAAATCCACATTCTTATTTAGCATTTATGGCTAATGAGGCTGGAATTAATTATAAGGATTTCTGTAATAAGATTATTGAAATGACAATAAATGAATAACAATTTGAAAAGCGGTAACTCGTATGAGTACCGCCTTTCTTTTATGTTATTCATTTATTTATCGTCATTAAATATAGGCCATGAATATTGCATCATATATTCTCCTCTATATGCTCTTATAGCATCAGGATTATTGTTTTTATATTCATATGCATCACAGTCAACCTTACTAATATCTATGAAGCACTCATTATGTCTTTTAATAAATACATCATCAAGCCCTACACTCTTTAATGTTGCTGTTATATCAGATACAAGATTTCTAAAATATGATTTATGATCATCATCCTCCCATAAAACAGCATTTAGCTCATTAACATTAATTGCGGCACCCTCTCTATCAATTAGATATGCAAATAATTCTTTAGATTTACTTCTGGCGAATTTTAAAGGAACTCCATTATAAAATACTTCAAAATTACCAAAGCACTTAACCTGTAATTTTTTAGAGGGCTTTAATTCTACATCATATCTTAATCCTTCTAATTCATCTTTAACCTTCTTCTCATTTACTGGCTTAGTTACATAACCAGAGGCATGTAATTTATATGCATCAAGTGCGTAATTATCATATGCTGTAACAAAGATAACATTAATTTTAGGATTAATTTTTTTTAGTTTCTTTGCTAGTTGAATGCCATTTATTTCAGGCATTTCAATATCCAAAAATGCTATATCAATTAAATTATTCTCATTTTCCTTAAAGGCTAAAACAGGATTCGTATATGACAATATTTCTGAATCAGGTAAAACCTTTTTAACTGTATTTAAAAGACGAATCAATTGTAATTTTTCATCATCAACCAAAAGTATCTTCATATACCCTCCTACTTCTTTAATGTAATAGTGGCAATTGTGCCTTTGTTAATTACACTTTTAATGTCTAAGCTACCATTACACATATTTTTAATACGATATTTTATGTTATCAATACCATAATGGTTTTCTTCCTTTTTAACATCATCATTATTAAATCCAACACCATTATCCTCTATTACAATAACATAAGAATCCTCTTCTTCGTATGTACTAATTTTTAATGTTCCACCTTCAACCTTTTTTAAAATACCATGCTTAATTGCATTTTCAACAATTGGCTGAATACTTAATACTGGCACATTAAAATCTGTTGTTTTTAAATCATAAATAATATTAATTCTATCATCAAATCTTAATTTCTCTAAAGATATATATGTTTCAATATGCTTTAGCTCATCCTCAAATGGAATTAATTTAACATCTGTTAATGATGATAAGTTTCTTCTTAAATATTCTGTAAAATTATCTAATGCCTCTTGAGCCTTTTCAGGATCAATTGTAATTAATGTAGATATTGCAGATAAAGAATTATAAACAAAATGAGGCTGAATTTGAGATAGCATTATGTTAATCTGTGCATCCCTAATCTTTTCTTTTTGCATCGAGATTTGGAAATTCTTTTCAACTCCTATAAATACGAATAGTACCTCAATAGCTACTATAATAGATGCATATGCAATTGCATATCCCTTAAATACATTTTGTAATATTATCGCAATAAAAGGTAATACACAATATAAAGCAAATGCTATTTTTTCTCTTGAATTTAGCTTTTTACTAGCAACTGCTGTAACAAATATAGCTGTAAACATAATAAACTGATATCCTTGAGATATTATCATGGTATTACTTCTTAAATATACTCCGTTTTCTGCAGTGAAGAATATACCAGTAAATATATTTATAATATCTAATATGCAAAAAATAGTAAACGAGCTTAAGTTAATGATATAAAATGTTTTACCAATCTTATTTGGTAATTCTGTATAATTCTTCATATATCTAAATAATAGTAATAATTCAATATTATTCATTATATAAAATGAAGTGTAAAAAGCAATGATAAAACCATTGCTAGAATATGACATTCTAATAAATGTAAATGCCAAATATATAGAAAAATGAAGAATAGTGAAAATAAAAAAATCTAATAAACACATTTCATCTTTTCTTTTGTTCTTTTTTAAAATGATGCTTATGATATGTACTATAAACATTAAGATACCAATAATACATACAGTAGCGTTAAAAATATAACTGTTTTCCATAGCTTTATTTTATCATATTTTAAATTCACAAAATAGTCAAAAAAAAGAAAAAATCATCTAAATAGATGACTTTAACTTATTCTTTTTAGCAATTCTTCTCTTTCATCATTCATCTTATTATAAATCTTTTCAGCTTGATTCATTAATTGAATAGATGCCTTTAATATCTTATTTCTATTTTGCTTGAAGCATTCAACTACATCTATATCTAGTTTATCATTTTTAACATTATCCTCTAATATAGCTATAGTCTTATCAATACTCCAGGCTTCCTTATAGCTTCTTTTAGCTATTAATGCACTTATTACATCAGCTACCTGTAATATCTTTTGATCTAATGTTAGACATTTCCCAGGTACCTTATTAGGATAACCAGAACCATCTAATCTTTCATGATGACGATATGCTATTTCTATAATATCGTAATCCATTTTATTTTCTAATATCATCTTAGTATATTCTACATGCTTCTTCATAATAGAATATTCTCTATCAGTTAATTTATCTGGCTTTTCTAATATTCTAAGTGGAATACATACCTTACCCAAATCATGAGATAAACCTGCAACATAAATCTTACTACATCGCTTCTTATCGATTTTCATACATCTAGCAATCTTATAGGAAATAATCGCAGTTACCTTAGAATGATAAAGAGTTTGAGAGCTATACATTTCGAATAATGATGATAGCATAGAAAAGAAATAAGTCTTTTCCTTTCTAGAAAACATCATTTTTGAAATGAATTTATATACAACTGTTTTATAATGCATTGAATTTAATTCATAAAATAAATCAGTCTTTTTAACTAATCTATTTAAAGCAACAATATCTAAATATCCATACTTCTTATCTTCCTGCATTATCATTCTTAATGCTTCATCACTATCATTAGTAGATATTAAATATTGTGTGAATTTCTTAGCTATCTTTAATTTGTTATACCCCATAATATTCTTAAGATTCTTTGAACCTAATATCTCAGGTAATAATAAGTCAGCATCATTTTTAATTGGTGAAAAATATTTTAAGAATAAATATGTTTCTACAGTAGGATTAGATGCATTTTCGCCTTCATAATGCTTACCAACATTATTGAAGCATGAAATAAAAACTAAATGCTTCTTAGTTTTATAATCAACCTTAGAAAGCTTACATATCATATATGTTATATAAGCAAATTTAAGATTAAATTCCATTAATTTATCATCAATATTTTTCATAAAATCTATGGCAATACTCCATAGATTTTTTGTTTCTACTACTTTTCTACAATTTGGCTCTAGCATAATCTACCTACTACCTACTAATCTTAATTTTCTTTTCTGATTCTATTTCACTATTTCTATGTGTGATATAGATAATTGTTTTATTTAAAGATAATAAATTATCAATTATTATTCTTTCATTTTCCTTATCTAGGCTACTACTAAATTCATCTAGTAGCATTATTGGTCTATCATATAATATCAATATCGCAATTAATACTCTTTGTATTTGACCATATGATAATCCACTATTATTAGATATTTTAATATTTAATGATGGATCAATATTTATTAATTCATCATAAATATTCGCAAGCTTTAAAGCATTTATAATTTTATCCATATCCTTAACACCAGTTAGAATATAAATATTTTCTAGAATAGTTGCTGAAAATAATATATTTTCCTGTTGTAGATATGAGAATAAGCTTCTTGATTTATATGTATCATATTCCTTATCATTTAATATAAATTTTAAAGAACCAGCATTTGGCTTTAAATATCCCATTAGTAGCATTAAAAGAGTAGTCTTACCAATTCCAGATTCTCCTTCTATTTTTAGGATATCTCCCTTATTTATTTTTAAATTCATATTATTGATAATTACTTTATCATCATATTTAAATGTTAAATCCTTAATATCAATATATTCAAAATCATCTATTTCATTTGAATTATCAATATTTTCTAGCTCAAATAATTTATTTAATCTATCCTCAGATATATTACCTAAATTATAATTATTAATTAATCCTGATAAATTAATAAATGGAGCTTCAATGTTATTTATTAATTGAATAATTGCGATTAAAGCACCATATGTATACACATTCTTTGCGATAAAATAAGCACCAACAATAATACATGCAGAATAAATAGTAGTTATAAAAGCATAGATAGATGAATTAGCTGTATAGAAGATTAAATTTCTAGTCTTCTTTTCCTTTTTAGCATTAGCATTTAAGGCTTCATAATAATCATTTGATCTATTAGATGCGTTATAAGATATTATTTGCTTATGATGATTAAATGATTCAATAAAGAAATTAGAAGCTATTGAATCTGCCTCTAATACCTTCTTATGATGAGGCTTAATTATTTTAGAATAGAATCTAGCTCCTATTAATGCTAATAAACCTATTCCTAGTAATATTATCATCATTAGCTTATATTTAGATTCATCTAATAAAAATAATAAAATTAATGATATTAGACATCTAGATATTTGTTTAACAAATTGAGGAATTACAACTAGACTTCTTTTAATTACATTTTTAATATCCTGCTCATATAATATCTCAATATCTCCAGCCTTAAATTGATATAAGCTATTTAAGGATTTATTAGACATTGATTTATATAATTCATTTTTTAATTTAAATTCTAAGCTTATTTGATAATGAGAATATAAAAAATTATCAAATACCCTAACAATTACAGCAAGTAATGTTAAAGAAGAAATTAATACAATATAAAAAATAAGCTTATCGTAAGTCTTATTATCTATAGTAGATAAAGCAATTGCCTCATCAATTAAATATTTAGTTAAAAAGGGAATTGCTAATACTATAGCTGTAAATAATAATCCTATAGCTGATAGTATTATTGGGTACTTTTTGCTTATCATTTATATATGTGACTAAATATAAATCTTACATATTTATTTTTAACAATAAATTTATAAAATTTATATCTTACTCCTTTTAAATTATATGTTTTATTATTATGCTTTTTATAGCAAATAACCTTACCAATTAATTGGTCTTTTCTTACCTCTTCTAATTTTACCTGATGGTCTCCAACTATATATAAAATATCATTTTTTATTTTTCTTAATCGATGTAATACAAAAGCACCATCATCTCTTCTAAAAAATAATATATCTCCAACCTTATATGTATCTATCTTACATATAGTAACAACATCATCATTTTTTAATAATGGTCTCATTGAAGATCCTTTTACAGGAAATGAAAAAGTCTTATTTTCATTAAATGCTTCTAAAATTAGAGGATAAAACTTCTCTACCTTAATCACTATAGATTCCTCTAATCTCTAATTCTTTTATAAATTCATCTAAATCATTAGATAAAACATCTCTAGGTGCGTTATATTCCTTGGCTAATAATTCTAATACCTCTTCCTTAGTATGATCCTTTAGATTATTAAAGATGAAAGCACCAACCTCATTTGTATTAAATATTTTAGAAAAATTAACATTATTATTAGATACAGGTATTATCATATATTCATTACCTACCTGTTTTAACATAAAATTCTTATTTAACAATTTCATCAATCCTTTCTCTTATAGTACTAAAGGCCTCATATTCCATATTGCAGCCATAATATAATATTGGTAATTCTAATATTTTATCTATTATTCTATTCCATTTATCCTTATTAGAATCATTAGGTACTACTATCTGTCCTAATAATAACTTAAAGGCTTGAGCCTTTGAAATATTCTTAATAATATTTTCTTTAGATTGAAATAAAAATATAATTACATCTAATGTTGAATTAATATTATTTTCAACAAAATGCTTACCACACCAAGGATTTGGTGTGATATATAATTTATCATTCTTTAATGTAATGATATTCTTATCATCATTAATAGGAATAGCATTACCATATTTTTGCCATAATCTTCTATGAGTAGATTTACCTGTTCCACTCTTAGCACTAAATGCTATACCAATATCATTGTATTTTATAGTTGATGAATGGAATAGGATAGAATCTGTATTGGAGCATACTATATCAAATATTGCATATTGAGATAATAAATATTCATCATAAAAATTATTATTTTCATCATTATAAATATTTATTTTATTTCCATCATATTCAATATATGCATATACCTTTCCATTTAAATTCTTTTGTCTTTGAATAATTTTATTTCCAATTCTAAATTTGTCATAAAATTCAGTTTCCATAAATGGATTATTTAATTCTAAATCAAATTTATTAAATGAAGAATTAATAAAAAATGAAGGCTTTTTATCAGTTTTATAATCACCTAATGTTTTAAATTCATTTTCATATATTAAATTAATTTCAATTACTAAATCTGAAATAGAAATTACCATAAAAGCTCACCATTATTATTCTATCATTTTTATTATGATTTTTACTTATTTTTTATTATTTCTTCTACTGCATTTTTAATATTATTAGCTGTGTCACTCGCAACCATTGTAATATTAGAATTTTTAATGCTTGCTAGCTCACCAGCTCTACCATTAATATAGGCAGCTCCGGCAGCAGAAAGTAATAAATTATCAGGGTTAGAAGCTACTATTGCCGCGATGATTCCAGATAATACATCACCTGATCCCGCAGTAGCCATTCCACTTACTCCCTTATTTACTACATATACTAAATTACCATCTGTAATTATTGTTGATGGACCCTTTAATAATAATATTACATTATTATCTTTAGCATATTTTAAGCTCAAATTAACAGGATCATTTTTAATTTCATCAATACTATATCCACTTAATCTTTCAAATTCCTTTAAATGTGGAGTTAATATAATTTTAGCCTTTGAATTTAATAAGAAATTCTTATCTAATTTAGATAATGCATTTAATCCATCGGCATCAATTATTAATGTCTTATCATAATTCTTTAATATATATTCTAATATTAGCTTAGTATCATCTGTATTACCAATTCCCATACCAAAGGCTATAGACTTTACCTTCTTAATAAATGATGATATTTCTTCTTCATTAAATTTAATATATAATCCATCATCTGATAAAGGATAGATTGTACTTTCTAATATATTAGGAATAATGATTTTAGCTAATGATTTAGGAGTTGCTAGCATGCATACGCCAGCCCCTGCTCTCATAGCTGAATTTGCCATTTCTGCAAGTCTTATCGCACCACTATATGGTATAGAGCCACCTATTAATCCAATATAACCATAGCTACCCTTATTGGAATTATTCTTTCTTTCCTTAAATAATTCTAATAAATCGTTACCTTCTATTAGATAATAAGGATTTATTAGGTTATTTATGCCTATTTTTAAGGTTTTAATATTATTTATGTAATCTTTACCATCATTTAAATAAAAGCCAGTTTTAGGGGCTTCTATCGCAAATGTTACATCCGACTTTATGGCAAGTGAAGCTTGACCATTATCACCATTTAAGCCACTATTAATATCTACTGAAATCTTATAAGCCTTAGAATTATTAATTTCATTAATTATTTCCTTATAAGGAGATAATACATCTCCCTTAAAGCCAGTACCAAATATACAATCAACAATAATATCATATGAATTAAAGCTAATTTTAGATAAATCATTAATTATTACATTAGCCTTATCCTTAATTAAATCAAAATAATATTTACCATCATTTGAATACTTATCCTTAATAACATAAATTGTAGGAACAATATTATTTTCTAATAAATAATTAGCAAGCACATAACCATCACCTGCGTTATTACCACTACCACTAACAATTAATATATTTCCATACCAATTAAATGCTTTAAATATTTCGTGGCCAGCATTTTTCATTAATTCCTTTGATGGAGTACCATTTAAGATTGTATTCTCATCACTTTTTCTCATATTTTCATTAGATATTATTTTGATCATATTAAGACCCCATTTCCTAAAAAATACCCCTCAAGCATAAACCTAAGGGGTATAAATTATTTTAGACTAAATCGTCATCGTCTAAACCAACAGCTTCTTCCTCAGCTGGAGCTTCCTCTTGAACCTCCTCATAAACTACCTCTTCAGTAGTTTCTGATGCTTGAGTATTTCTTACTCTATTAGTTTGACCTGAATTTTCCTTCATTGTACGTGCTAAGAATTCCTCTGGAGATTCTTCCTTAGGAGCATCAGCAGTGAAATTATCATTGCCAATGAATGCTTCACTATCTTCAAGAGCTGAGATATCGTCAAGTAATACACGATATTGATGTCTATCGATATATTCAATGAACGCATCTGTAGCTAATGGCTTAGCGAAGAAATAACCTTGACCTAATGCAACATGCTGAGCCTTAACATATTTACCAACTTCAGCAGTTTCGATACCTTCGCAGACTAATGTTCTATTATTATCTACTGCGTATTTAACAAGGATTTGTAATAATTTTTCCTTCATGAAGTTATTTTCAATATCCTTTAAGAAGCTTCTACCAAGCTTAATAACGTCGATAGGAGACTTTTGAATAGCTTGAACTGATTGACCATCTAGCTCAAAGCCATCGACTGCAATCTTAAAGCCGTAGTCACGAAGCTTATAAATGTTAGTTCTAATAACTGCGATTTTTTCCATAACCATGAAGTCAGAAATTTCTAGCATATAATGTTCTGGCTTAGCATTGTTCTTTTGCATGATATCAATGAACTTATTAGCTAAGTTAGAATCTAGTAGCTGCTTAGTAGAAAGGTTAAGTGATAATCTACATGTTACTGTAGGGAACTTTTCAGCTAGAGTATTGTGCATACGAATCATTGTTTCAATACCCCATTCACCAACCCACTTGATATCTCCTGATTGTTCAAGGACTTTTAAGAATGTAGCTGGGGCTTGGACACCCTTAGTTGGGTGATTCCAACGCATTAGGGCCTCGGCTCCTGCCAATACCTTTTCATTTAAGTTAACAATTGGCTGATAGTAAAGAACGAATTCCTTATTTAAGATAGCATGCTTAACCTCTTGGAAGTAAGCCATGTTGTCCTTTTCTTCTTCAACGATTGAAGCATAGAAGTTAGTGAACTTATTACCACCATCACGCTTAGAAACGTAAGTAGTTAATAATAGGTTAGAATATAAGTCATCAAAGTTTTCGCCAGCCTGTGGATATGTTGTAACACCTACAGATGCTGTAATATTAATTGTTTCACCAGCTGTAACCTGATAAGGCTGATCAATTACTTCTGTAATTCTTTGAGCTAGCTTTTCAATTCTTTGAATATTATCCTCATCCTTAACAAATACTAAGAATTCATCGTTAACATATCTAGTGATTGATGCTTTATAAGGTAATACTCTAATAATTCTATTAGCAACCTCTTTTAACAATTGATCACAAGCATCATGACCAAATACTTCATTTAAATCACCAAATCCATCAATATCAATATAAAAAAGTGTAAATGCACCAAATCTATCAATCTTCTTAATATAACCCTTGATAGATTCCTCCATTGCTTTCTTAGTTACTGCATTTTCAACAATAATTTGGCTAGCTTCTCTTTCCTTTCTAATGTTTCTTCTAATTAGGAAGAAGCAACCAGCACTTAAACCTAATGTAACTAGTATTGCCACAAATGTAAGAACGATTGCTGGACCAGTTTCCATTTCAAGAATATTTATCATTTTACTGATACCTCCTATCTCTTCTTAGAATTATATTGCTCAAGCATTTCAACTGCTTGATCATAAGGCATAGCTTTACCGTATAGGTAACCTTGTATAATTCTACAGCCAAATTTCTTAACCATATCGGCTTGTTCTTGGCTTTCAACACCTTCGCAAACTAAGCTTAGATCCAAATCCTTAGCTAGATTACAAATTGTTTTAACGATATTTTCATTAAATTTATTAGTAACAATATATTTAGTGAATTCCTTATCAATCTTTAATGTATCTACAGGTAAATCCTTTAAATATAGCATTGAAGAATAACCAGTACAGAAGTCATCAAGATGAATATGGAATCCTGCTTCTCTTAATAATCTAAGCTTTTCAGCTACTAACTTAAATGAACCCATCAATAATGTTTCAGTAATTTCAATAGCGATACTACCAACCTTTAATTGGTTCTTATTAAATTCATCAATTAATTGTTGTACGAAACCTACCTGTAATAATTGAACAGGTGAAACATTTACTGAAATATGAATATTATATGGCTCAAGTTTCTTTGCAAGCTTAAATGATTCAGTAATAACGAATCTACCAATATCAAGCATGTGTCCACGCTTTTCAGCTAATTCAATGAAAATCTGAGGAGATTTATCACGATACTTAGGATTCATCCATCTAATTAATGCTTCGAATCCATCAACTCTATTATTTACAATATCAAATTGAGGCTGTAGCCACATTTGGAATTCCTTGTCGATTAAACCTGTTTCAATATCTCTTTCCATTTCGTCAGTAGCTAAGATGATATTATCCATAGCTGCTTCATAAACAACGTAATCCTTACTTGATAATTCACCCATGTTACGATAAGCTAAATCAAGCTTCTCTTGGATTACCTGGAATGAAATTTGATGATCCTCATCCATATTTACATATGATGCATCAATTGCATCTCTCTTTAAATCATAAGCGATAATCTTTGAATTAATATAAATATTATTACTCTTAATTTGTAATGGCTTCTTTAATGTTTCTAGGAACTCATCAACGTGTGGAGCAATTTCTGCCATATCTGTATTTGGATATACAACTATAAATTTAGATATATCCATATGATAAATACTTAATTCAGGGAAATGAGTTCTTAATAACTTTAAGAATTCTACTAATACCTGATTATAAGTAGTTCTACCAAAGATTTGAATTAAATCATTATATTTATGAATATTAAATTCAACGAACGCAACATCCATACCAGATGTATCTTCTTTAATAATCTTTTCAAATTTGTTTGCTAGAATAAATCCATTTTCACATAATGTAACTTCATTTCTACCTGACATCTTTTGAAGTCTTTGACTTTCATTATAGTCAAGAGTAATATCAGTACCCATTAAATAATAGCTTCTAGAAATTTCAAGTGGTGTTAATTGTAAATAAGCAACACGGTCTCTAATTTCATCAAGAGGAACTTCACAGATAAATGCCTTATTCTTCTTAATTGTATTAATAATAGGCTCATTAGTTTCTACATCTAAGAAATCCTTAATATTTACTTCTCTTGTAACACCATATAGCATTTTGAATGTCTTATTAGAGAAGATTAAATTACCACTTAAATCAACTCTTATAACAATAGCCTCAGTCTTTTGAAGTGCATGTCTATCAGCTCTTAAAAGCTTAGATGTTGTGAAGCATCCAAAAATCATAACACCTAGCATTAATAATGCGATAATAACACCAGATACATAGAAGATGATAGCCTGTTGATATACCCATTGAATTCCTAAGAATACATTTTCGATATCTAATACTGTAGCGAAACCTACATTTTCAAATTTACCATCACCATATAATGCAGAAATAACAAAAGTATTACCAGAAATAGTATAAGCACCATTTACATTACCATCAGTAGTAATTTGAGTCTTATAAGCATCACCAATATAGTCATTGATATAATTTTCTCTTTCCTTTATTGGGAAATTCTCCTGATCAATATTAGTATAAGTAATATTTCCATCAGCAGTATTGAAAATCATAATATCATGAGTGATGAAGTTTAAGAATGAGCTTAATTTAATTCTAGTTAAAATATAGCCAGTTGTATTATAAGTTTCAATCTTATCCTTAAATACTGACTCATCATCAATTGGCTTTGCAAAGTAAATATAATAATCATAGTTTCTTGAATTTGAGCTTTGCTTTTCAATGTTATATGCAGAAGCAATAACAAAGCCAGAATTCTCACCATTTAATGTTAAGCCATTAGCCCTTAATTTTGTTGAAATTGTATCGTTATCCTGTGTTGTAAATAATTCAAACTTCTTACCTTCTGTACTCTCGGCACCAGTTTCATAAACTAATGAATCATTTTTATTTGATGTAAAAATATCAAAATAACTATCTACCTTATTTTCAATTTCGTTTTTAACTTCTTCTACTGCCTCAAGACCTAAAATCTTCATAGAGTCTTGAACCTTACCACTACTGATAGACAAGTAGAAGCATATTGCTATACCGGCATATGAGAAAATTAAAATAATACATGCCAATATATGCCATCTAAGATCACGTACTCTCAAAGGTAACACTTCCTTACATAAATAAAATAAACGTAAATTCCTATAATATTATATATTATAAAATATTAATCTTGTTTAGTCAAGAATCACACTTATCGGATTAAAGCTCAAAAAGTGTACACATTCTCTATCATAATTGTACAATTTATATGCGCTATTTACAAGATAAATGTAACTTAAAGTGGCTTAAATATGCGCTTTTATATTTTATTTTTTTATAATTTTTTATATAATTTAATTATAGAGAGGTTTAGAAAAATGTTTAAAAATAAAAATACCTTAAAGGGATTCTTATCAATCGCTACTTTTATAATAGCATTATTAATATTAGTATTTATGTCCGCTCCTGCTATCCATGTTGGAAAGGAAACATATACATGTCTAGATATAGTAAAGGGCTATGCCTATAGTGGAACAAAAGTAACTGGATTTTCATTTCTTAATTTAATTCCATATCTTCTTCTTGTAGTACTTTTAGTATTTGAATATTTAAAATATACAATAGCTATATTTGATAATAGAGCTACAAGAATTTGTATGTCAGTTGGTTTTGTTATTATTGGTGTAATGTTTATATTAGCTAAATATATGATAAATAATCTAAATGAGGGTGCATTTAATAAATATCCTAAGGAAATAGCTTGGGGAACAATTATTCAAGTTATTGTAGCATTTATATGTGCTATTCTATGTGCAATTGACGCTATCGTTGAATTTGAACCTGAAATTGAAGAGGAATCAAATGAAGAAACAAAGAATGAAATAGAGGATTTAAAGGCAACATACATCGAGGAAATGAAAAAGGTAAATAACAAAAACGATGATGAGCAATAAATATTATGAACTATGTTTAAAAGCATAGTTCTTTTTTTCGTTTAAAAAGACCGGCCATATAACCGGTCTATACATTACTTATTAAATGAATTTACTTGATTTAATTCATATTGTTCATTATTTAATCCAGTAAATGTAACATTCTTAATATTAACATCATTTACGTAAGATAAAATAATACCTCTACCACTCATTGGCTCTAATCCATCCATCATTGCTGGCTTATCAGCAACTGGATTTTCTGCATACTTGAATGATACGTTATCAATTGTAATAGAGTTAATGGGTTGTTCTGGTAATCCGAAGAATGTACCAGCAGCTACGTTAACATCCTCACAATCAATATCCTTAAATACGAATTTTCCTAAATATGGTGTTCTATCATCAACTGGAAGCTTTTCTTTAGAATATACATATTCTGTATGTCCATCTGGATCACAATAATAGAACATATTAATTACAAGAGGTGTTAATACCTTTGTCATCTTAATATTTTCAAATGTGATACCATCAATGATAGCATCATTACCTCTACCTCTTCTTGTCTTAATTCTTAAACCTCTATCAGTTTGATTGAATAAGCATTGAGATACAGTAATATTCTTAATACCTCCACTCATTTCTGAGCCTAAAACAATAGCACCATGTCCAAAGTTCATTGAGCAATTTCTAATATTGAAATATTCACTTGGCTTCTTATACTTTCTACCCATATAAATCTTTCCAGATTTAATAGCGATACAGTCATCACCAACAGAGAAGTAAACACCAATAATATCAACATTTTTGCAAGATTCTGGATCACATCCATCAGTATTAGGTGAATTCTTTGGATTAACGATTTTTAAATCAATAAACTTTAAATTCTCACTAAAATATGGATGTAAATTCCATGATGGTGTATTTGTTACTGTTACACCCTGAAGTGTTACATTCTTACATTTATTTAAGAATACACCTCTAGGTCTCCAAGCAATTCTTCTTGTTCTAACATCAACCCACCAATCAGAATTTTGAGCATTACCATCGATAACACCCTCACCAATGATATTGATGTTTTCAACATTAATACCTGTAATGATACTAGCGAAGCAATCAAGTGGATTACCTTCCCAAGAACCTAAATTATATTCATCCTTTTCGTCAGAAGTATAAGTCATACCTGGTAGTACAGGATAATGATTTCTATCAATATCACCAACTAATCTAGCATATTTAGATATTTCGATAGTGATATTGCTTCTTAAGAATAAAGCAGATGTATAATAATCGCCTTCTGGAATATAAACACGACCATTATCAGGACAAGCTAAAATGGCAGCCTGTAGGGCATTAGTATCATTTGTTTTACCATCACCCTTAGCACCAAATCTTCTAACATTTAAGCATACAGACTCAAATAATGTCTTTATAGTTGATTGTTCAGATACATCATTAGATTTAACGATAAATTCATATTCAGTATCTGGATTTAAATTAAACACTGATATTACGTTTAAATTTGATGATGTATATAATTCACCATTAACAAATAATTCATAATCATTTGTAGAAACGATATCAGTATTTTTCATTTCTAATGTCACACTTCTTGAAGTGATAACAATTGGTTTAAATTTCATGGAATTCCTCCTACTCAGCCTGAGCCTCGATTAAGATAGGCTCATTGTTTTTCATTTGTTTATTATATTTAATTTTTTGATAGATATTAATTACAGTATTCTTTATAATAATTACTAACGTGTCTAAGATTACATAAAATAAAGCATATGAGAATGGCTCAATACCAGCACCACCTGTAGTACCAAATGGGTCGAAAATTAATCCCTTATAACCAAGATATGTAACAATAAAGAATAAAGCAAAGCCTAACAAGAAACAATATGCTAAATAGAAAATAAATGCTGAAAAACCTTTTTGATTATAAACAACAAATCTTCTAGTATTATTTCTTCTACTATATAAAGCTCTAGCAAAAAGCTTTGTTACATAGTTTTGGAATAAAGCAGAGAATAATGCTATTAAAAGAATTATTGTGCCAGATACACTTAATATTTTTCTTGGATCATCATATACTTCAGTAAAATCAAATCCAATATCAGAACCACCAATTATTATAAAGAAAACGGCAGCCGCAGCTGCCCAATACTTGACAATGGTAATCAATATCCACGAAGGAATCTTTGCAATCTTAGAACCAGGTTGTTCCTCGATTTCAATTTCCTCGTCAGTATTCGTCTTCTTTTTTTTCATTATCTGTCTACCTTTTCATAAGTACGATCGTATTTAATGAAACCAAGTATAACACCTACTACTGATAATACGTCACAAACAACGATTGAAATAATAGATGCCATATAGCTTGCTGTGAATCCAGCTAGATTAGGAACTTCTTTTGCAATATACTTGTTGATTTCATCAACAGTACCTAACTTACTCGTTGCAGTTCCGACATAAATACCTGCGGTATCTCCAGCCGCTGCTATAGCTTCCTGAGATTCATATGCAAATTGCTTGAAAATAATTACACAGTAAATATAATATGCAGATAATAGAATCATAATTCCTGTAAATATACATGAAATTACTACAGAACCAAGATTCTTCTTGCTTGACATTGATAATGCGTTAAACACATTAAGAATACCAAATAACATTATTAAGAATAATGAAATACCTGTAGCATCAAATGGCACTTGTGGAAGTGTGTATTCATCGAATGTAAAGTATTCTTCATTCCAGAATTGGAAAGAATAATCAATTGCATTTACCGTATCAGCATGAACTACTAAGAAGAAACCAATTAGTAATCCTGGAATAGCAACTAATAAAGCTGCTAATTTCATATTATTATATTTAAACCCGTCTATGAAAGAGCCAAACACACCCTTGAAGTATCTACCAATACCCTTAAATACGGCACCAGCATTCTTCTTTTCGGGCATCTCCTCATATCTATTATTATCCATAGAAAGATACCTCCTTATCTAATTCTCTTAGTTGTTTCAACATCAAAGAAATGTACCTTTTCCATATCAAAACAAGCATCTAATTCTGTATTTGTAATCTCACTTCTATTATAAACCTTAGAAATAAGATTATCATCACCTAACTTACCATAAATTAGGTTATAAGCACCAAGATATTCAGCATAATCAACTGCGATATGAATATGAGAATCCTTGAACTTAGCAAGTGCAGCATCATCGATATAAATATATTCAGCACGACATGCAAACTTAACTGCCTTACCACGATAATTACCTAAAATTTCTGATTGATGTGCAGTTAATTTTAACTTTGTTCCAGTTGACTCATGAATGAAATATTCAAGATCTTCATCAATAATACCATCCATGAAGTTCATAGGAGGTGTTCCGATGAAGCCAGCAACGAATAAGTTTTCAGGATTATCAAACATTTCCTTTGGAGTAGCAATTTGTTGAACATAACCATCTTTCATAACAACAATTCTTGTTGCTAATGTTAATGCTTCAATTTGGTCATGAGTTACATAAACGAATGTAGCATTTAATCTTTCATGTAACTGCATTAATTCCTTACGCATTGCACCACGAAGCTTTGCGTCTAGGTTAGATAATGGTTCATCTAGTAAGAATACAACTGGGTCACGAACGATAGCACGACCTACTGCAACTCTTTGTCTTTGACCACCTGATAATTGTTTAGGCTTTCTATTTAAATAAGGAACTAAACCTAAAACTTCAGCAGCCTTCATTACACGTGAGTGAATTTCTACTGGATCAACCTTTCTAATTGTTAATGAGAATGCCATATTATGGTAAACAGTCATATGAGCATATAACGCATAGTTCTGGAATACCATCGCAATATCTCTATCTTTAGGGGCTATGTCATTAGCTCTCTTACCATTAATGATAAGATCACCAGATGATACACCTTCAAGACCAGCAATCATACGTAAAGTAGTAGACTTACCACATCCAGAAGGACCAGCTAATACGATAAACTCACCTTTCTGAATTTCGATATTGAAGTCATATACGGCATGGAATCCGTTAGGATATACTTTGTTTACATTTTTTAAAATAACGTCTGCAGCCATAATTTACCTCCTACTTCTTTTCAACTTTCAAACTATTTAAATAGTTGTTTAATTTATTAGATTTCATAACACCAAGTATACCAGCAGCGATAAAGAATGCAGCTGCAATTGACAAGAATACTATAGCAAGAATTCCTCTAAAGTTACCATTAGTTGATAACCAGTGAACTGAATTTGTATTAACATCAGTTATAGTACCACCGACATTTTTCTCAGCATAAGAACTCTTTTCGTCAACTGTAGATAAGCTTGCCCACTTGTTATAAGTAATGATGATTGTTAATGGTAACCAGAAAATTTGTAATACATCAACAACACCAAGACCAACTAAGAACATTGAACCATTTCTTGAATAAGTCTTTGTTCTTTCACAAGCTAAGAATCCTGATAATAAAATGAAGATATTTAAGAAAATACATAGTATTACTTGGAATGAAACAGCAGCCATACTATTTAAAACAATAAATGAAGCAAGTACGCTAAATACAAGACCACCTAAACCTAAATTATAAGCTAACTTATTATTTCTATATCTCATCATCTCGACAGAGTTTTTGTCAAATTCAAGATCTGACATCTTACTCATTGTCTTGTTTTTTTCCATTTCATTAATCATTTACAGTCACCACCTTCTCTAATTCTTTTCTTCTATCAGCAGTAGCGTTGAATTTTACAATTGATAAAATAAATAAGAATACTGAATAAATAATAACTGCTACAAAAATAATATCATAAACAATGAAAGTTAATGAATCACAATCATATGCGTTCTTTAAATAATCTAATGATGCATTACTTGAAGCACTTGCATACTGATATGCTTCTGAAGCATAAGATTGATTTTGCATTACTGATACAATATTATATAATTCACTATTTGAGTTAAAATCACTCATAACTGAAAATGACTTAATTAGTACTACTAAGCCAAACGCAACCATGAATAAAGTAAATGCAGCTGAAACTAATACATTACTCTTATAATATATTTTTCTACTATTGTTAGCAAAGATATATAAGAATGCAACACCAATTAAAGCAATAATTCCATACCATAAAATTAGATTATTTAGATCATTTAAATTATTTTGAAATTCATATACTTGAACTTTATAATATTTGTTAAAATCTTTTTCAAATATTTTGCCTTCGTTATCAACAAATCCAGAAGCTTGAACATCCTCGAATAAGTCAAATAGATAAGATTGATCGTTACCTAAAGCCTTATTTTGGTCAGAACCAGATGCTTCCTCAATAGTTGTTGTAACATTAATATAAATATTAGAATATTGTGTTTTGAAAGGAAGCGCAGAAATTATTATTGCGCCTGCAATACATAACATTATTAGATGAAAAACCTTCATTTTAGAAATAAGTTTTTTCACGGTATAAAACCTCCGATTTCTTAGGTATGCAACCTAGAGGGAAACCCTCTAGATTGAACACCAAAATTATAACTTTTTTAATTTTTTAATTATGCTGTAGCCTTAGCATAAGAAGGAACATATGTTTCATCGCCAGTAATAGAACGAGCATATCCATATAAGCACTTCTTATTGAATACTTCTCTTTGCTCTAATACCTTAGCATATGTTGTACCAGTTGTACCTGTACCAGAATATACAGTAATACCACTTAAGTCATTGTTATGACCACGTGTTACAGCGTTAACCCAACCAACGTTAGTCTTAGCCTTATTAGCACCCCAGAATCCTGATAATGCTTCCCATTCACTACCATCGTCAGTAGGAACCTTTGTAAATCCTGTAGGAACTGATGTAGCGAAGCAGTAAGCTGTATCACCTGCAGCAGTCTTCTTCTTAGTGATTGTAGCTAACTTTAATACAGTACCATCACCAACAACACCGTTGTTACCAACTGTGAAAGCATTTTGAATATTACTTACACCCATTTGTGCATAAGCATTTGTAGCTTGAGCGTTAACACCCATTGGACGAATGTTACCAATACCATGAGTTGAACCTAAGTACTCACGTGAATAAGACCAGAAGTCCTTACCAGAGTTAATTAAAGATGCCTTTACTTGTGCAGAAATGATTGGATTTAATTCGCCTGAAGCATATAAATCGTCAGATACATATGCCTTAGTTGCATCATAAGTACCATCAACTGTATCACCCTTTGAAGTATCTGGCTTAGCCCAGTACTCAGTTGGACCATAGTTATTAACGATTTGTCCTAGAGGTGAGAACATAATATCCATTAATCTTAAAGCACCTGGAATATTATCAGCATTTACTGGAATAGCCCAAGAGTTAGTCTTTAATGCACGGTTAGATTCATAATATCTTAATAATGACTTACCAGTCTTATCAGCGATACCTTGAGTTGGAGTCCAACCATCCTTTTGACCATCAGCCCAATAAGTTAATGGAGCTAAGATAGCAGTAATACCAGTTTGAGAGAACTTGAAATTGCCTTCAGCATCCTTATCACCGAAACCATTCTTACGGTCCTCTTGCTTTGTACCAACACCATCAACCATATCGTTAGCAGCACCATTTGCAGCTGCATAGTCGAACATCATGAAACCATATTTAGCATCTTCAGTAATCTTCTTGAAATACTTATTTAACCAACCAGTTGATTGATCTGTTGAAGTACCTAATGCATAGAAATCCTTCATAATTAAGCCTTCATCATAAATTTGTGATAAGTAATCTAATGCATCATATGAAGCTTGAGTAGTTTCTAGTGCGTGGATCTTATTGTCACCACCAACATAGAAGTTACCTTGCTCGCCATCAACACCTTGAACACCCCAAATTTGAGTTAAGTCATAAATGTTTTCAACACGGTTGTTAGAACATGCTCTTGGGAAGAATACATTGATTTCATCATTAGCATCACCAGTAATCATACCAGGATTTGCCTTAACAACACGCATTAATGCGATTAATTCATCTGGGTTATAAGCAGCAGAGTCTGATACGAATAAATCAGATGGATTTTCATAATAACCATGCTCGAATAAGTCAGAGTAAGCTTCTCTAATATAAGCAATAAATTGCTCAGCTAATGCTTGACCTGTACAACCATTTGCTAATAATTCATTTTGTTGAGCAACGATATTCTTAACTTGCTTAATCTTTACTGTATAAGCCTTACCTTCGAATAATACAGGAACTGAAGTTTCTGCATCTGGATAGTTGTTTGTCGCATCCATGAATGGCTTATAGAAACCACCTTGAACAACGTTAGCACTTGGATTAGAACCACCATTTGTAGTTGTAGTATCCCAACCAGAAGTTGAATCTAGAACCTTCTTAGTTAATGAAGTATCCATTAATAACATTCTTTCGATGTCATCAACACCATCAAAATATGGAGTATAGTAAATATGACCATTAATAGTTAATGTCTTCTTTACTGCTGGATTATCCTTTAAGTATTGGCTGAAATAAGGCATCTGTGAAGCAGATGGATTCTCAGTATTGATGTAAGATTCAAGTGGTGTTAAGTAAGAGTAATCCTTTTGGAAACCATTACCATTAGTTGCACCATAGAATAAGTCTACATTTCTTGAAGAGTCCGTTTGAGACATAATCTTACCACCAGTAGCAACTGCAGTCCAAACGTTCTTATCAGAAGTTTGAGTATAATCTGTAGCTTCCTTAATTGTAGTACCAGTATAAGATTGGAAAGCTCTCCAAGTTGGTAATAATGTTCCAGGGCCGATTGAAGCGCCTGTGATAGGGTCATTAACCGGACCCTTATTTTCTGCTCTAGTTACACCAGATGTACCAGAGTAGTTAATAAATACGTCAACTTCACCACCATTTGAATCATAAGTAGGTGCTGTAGGAGCCTCTACATAGTGATGTGTTGAATTTAAACTTTTAGTTTGAGTTCTCTTAACAGTTTCTGTTCCAGAACCACAGCTAACAAGTCCAACAATTGCGGCACCAGCAACTAGTGCAGTACCAGTTAATAAAAACTTCTTTTTCATTTTTTCTCCTTTTTTCCTTTTCTTTTTCTTTTTTTGTTTTTTTATTCTTTAACTCCACCAACGTTAACACCAGCTGCAAAGTACTTCTGTAGCTTAGGGTATACAACGATAACTGGAATTATTGAACACACAATAAATGCGTATCTTAATGAATATAAAGAATACGATAATGTAGCCGAACCTTCACTCATGTTCTTAATTGTGTTTTCCATGTATAGGTTAAGATAACATGTTAAAGGTTGATCACTTGGCTTTAACAACATTTGTCCCCAAATATAGCCGTTCCATCTTGCAACAGCATAGAACATAGCAACTGTTACGATTGATGATTTTGACATTGGTACATATACTCTTAATAATATTTGGAATTCAGTAGCACCATCTATTGTCGCTGCTTCTTCAATTTCTGTTGGAACACCACTAAAGTAGTTTCTTAATAGAATAATATTGAAAGCATTGAAACCTAACGCAATGATGAACATATATCTATTTGTTACACCAAATCTTAAGAAGTTTTGATATGTAGGAATCATACCAGCGTTAAACCACATTGTTAAGGTTAACATGAAGTTAAATCCACGACCAAATAGTAATCTCTTCTTAGATAATGCATAAGCACCAGTAATACCAACCAACATAGAAACTGCTGTACCATAAATTGTAATAAAGAATGCATTACAATATGATAACCAGAATGCCTTAGTTGTGAAAACCTCAGCATAAGCTGATAATTGGAATCCAAGAGGAATAATTGATACCTTAGCTTGGTCTACGTAGTCTCTTCCTGAAATAGAGTTCATTACAACGAAAATAAATGGATATAAGCACGCAAGTGCAAATATTGTTAATAGCACATATGATAGAATTTTAAATGTAATTTCTGTTTTATCAAGTCTTTTCATATGTTACCTCCTAGAATAATGATGTAGAAGATACACGTCTACTAATTGCATTCGCACCTAATACTAGGAACATTGCGATAATTGAGTTGAATAAGTCAGCAACGATACCAATTTGTGAATAAACGGCACCAGTATACATATCTCCGGCTCTACCTGACATACGGTATACTAATGTTGAAACAACATCTGCTGTTTCCCATGCTGATTGTTTCTCACCAACTAATAACAATACCTTTTCATAACCAATATTCAAAATATGACCAATTCTCATGATTAACATGATTGTTAATGTAGGGGCCATTCCAGGGAATGTTACATAACGAATTTGTTGCATCTTTGTGGCACCATCAATTCTTGCAGCTTCATAGCTTGTAGGTGAAATCGCAAGAATAGCAGCAAAGTATACGATAGAACCGTAACCAGCACCTTCCCAGACACCAGAAATTTGATAAATAGGTCTGAAGAATTTACCATGGAATAGGATAGAATCCACATACGTAGAAGTTGCACCACTTGAAGTTGTATACTCAAGCATACCCATTGCTTCAACCATATGGTATAACCATCCACCAGCAGCTCCACCTTCTACACCTTCGCACCATAACTTAATGATTGTTGTAACAACTGTTACTGATACAAAGTGTGGTAAATATGCGCATACTTGAACGATACTTCTATACCATAAAACCTTAATTTCACTGAATAGTAAAGCTAAGATAATAGGAATAGGGAAACCAACAATTAGACCATACATACTGTTAACGAATGTATTTCTAAATGATCTCCAGAAAATAGATGATTCAGCTCCAAAGAATATTCTGTTGAACCAATACAAACCATTCCATAAATAGTTTGAAGTAGTACCATCGTCTCCCCACTTAAAACCTGTAAGGATACCTGCAACTGGTATATACTTAAAACAAATTAGGAAAACTAGCATTGGGATCAATAAAACGTACAATCTCCAGTCCTTTGCAAGAGTTACACCAAGTCTTTTCCATTTGTTCTTTTCGACTAGGTCAACAACGTCTTGATTTGTCTCGACAGTTTTTTGCATTAAATACACCATCCTTTAAAACTATTTTTTCTCCGAGTCAGTAACAGCTTCTTCATTGGATTCTTCTGTTTCCGATTCAGTTTTTTCAGCCGCTACTGAGTCAACACCTGATTTTCCATTCCCCAAATTTCTCAAGTATTCAGCTTCAGCATCAGCTAATTTTTTATCATCAACGAGTTTATCAACGGCATTGTTGATAATTCCTTGTGATCTAAATATGAATGTTCCTATAAAACATACAGCTAACGCAAATAAGTTATAAATAAAGCCTTGTTCGATATAATAACAATAATTAACAAATTCTTCGTTTATTTGCGTTACGATATCATCACCTTCAAAATGGCTAGTAGCAACTTTATATATTCCACCAAGCTCCCCCATTCTAATTAAAGAACCAGAAGTTAGTAGTCTATATACTATAAAATGAACTGTACAATATAGAACATAATCGAAGATAATAAGCAAAATTACCTTCCAAGTCGTAGTTATTATGCTTTGAGTCCTATGCTTTCTATAAAACACAACATTAACGCCGATAGTTGCTAGTCCGCAAATTTCTGCAACAAATACTCGCCAATCATAGGCATCGGCTAGATATTTGATTTCGCCTAGTGATCCACCAAGCCAAGTAGAAAGTGCTAGGAAGGGTATAATAATCAATCCCCATAGCTTCCATCTTGTCACAGCAAAGAAAACTATGAATAACGCAAACGCAACTGATGGCGTTCCACTTAGTATTGTGGAAGCAAATCTTTCGGTAAGACCTTCAAGCAATACGCCTAATACAGTTAGCAGAATTAAGTCCTGCACCATATAAACTTTAACGCTTTTTTTCATACTACCTACCTCAAAATCAACTACGCATAATTCATGATTTTATGTCCTCACTAAAAACAAACGCAGTTATAGCGTTTTCACAACTTGTACATAAATTTTAACATTATCTCACATAATAGTCAATATAAATTGTTATTTTTTTTGTGCAATTTGCACAAATGAGAGTGCTCAAAAAAATGCACTAAAATGCACTAAATATGATATAATTTTTATGGGTGATAAATATGAAATTTACAATCGATTCTAATGATTCAATCAATGAAACTTTAAAGAAAATGAAAAGCGGAGATACGTTATTTTTAAAAAACGGATTATATAACGAAAAAGTAGTTGTTTTAACTGATAATATTAATATAATTGGTGAAACAATGGATGAGGTAGTAATATCAAATCATGATTGGTTTACTAAGATAATGCCAGATTATAACGAATGTAATACATTTAGAACATATACATTATTAATTGCTGGAAATAACGTAAATATATCTAATTTAACAATAGAAAACACATGTACTCCTTCTTCTAGATATGGACAAGCAGTTGCTTTATATGTAGAAGGTGATAACTTTAAAGCAACTGATGTAATATTAAAGGGTGCACAAGATACATTATTTACAGGACCACTTCCACCAGATTTAATAATAAGACATCAGGGATTCCTGCCTGATTTTCAATTAAGAGGTAATAAATCACGTCAAATATATGAGGATTGTCAGATATATGGTGATGTAGATTTCATATTTGGAACAGCACAAGCATTATTCATAAATTGTGACATAATATCTATTCCAACTAAAACAAGAAAAGAAAAGCTAGGATATATAAGTGCCCCAGCACACAATAAGGAAGATGAATACGGATACCTATTCTATAAATGCAATATGACATCTGATGATAACAATCAAGAGGTATACCTAGCAAGACCTTGGAGAGATTATGGAACAGCAGCATTTATAGATTGTACATATGGTAAGCATATATCTAAATTAGGTTTTAATAAATGGAATAATACTAATAGAGATAAGACAGCAAGATTCTATGAATATAATAAGGATATAAATATTAAAGATAGAGAGCCATGGGCTAAGCAATTAACTAAAGATGAAAAAGATAAATATGTTAATGAATTCCTTAAATTAGTAAATTATAACAAATAATAATAAAAGGGGCTGTAAAAAAACCTAGGTTTTGAAAAATACTAGATTTTAGGGCATACAGCCCTTTTTTTCTTGTTACAAGACAAAAAAACGCTCGGGGAATCGAACCCGGAGCCGCTTTTAAGGTATAATATCGTTGGACCACAATAAAATACATGGGATATTATACCACTATGAAGACATTTTTTGTAGACTGCTACACTAGTAATGTTGAGCAATCACAAAAAATCGATAAGTTTTTGTCACTTTTATCTAAATCAGGCGTTTGTGATTTTA
>JAFSJY010000070.1 GCA_017449215.1 Acholeplasmatales bacterium
CAGTTAATTTTGCAATTACCTCATATGTGCCAGCATTAACCTGATCATTATTTTCATATGTAACATTTACCCCATTTGGTAGACCTGTCACTTCTAATGAGTGAGAATTTCCATCATATACACAAGTCTCACCCGAAAAAACTATTCCCTCTACATTTGTTTTGACTTCACTAGTTTGAGGATTAATTTTTTCACTTTCTGGGCTACATGCTGCCGTTCCTAGGCACGTAGCACAAAATAAAGCAGAAAGCATAATTTTAGATATTTTCTTCATAAATGTACTCCTTTTTAAAAACCAAATAAATTATACACCCCCCCGCGATTTTTTTCAATAAATAAAAAGCTTCAAAACCAACTACAAATTCTGAAGCAATTTTTTTATTTTATTATTCAAATAAATCATCAAGAGTAATTACATTTGTATAATCGAAACGATATTCATTATCTTTTAATCCATATGTAGTTATAAGTGTGTTATGAATTATTTCTTTTTTCTTAATGAATTCACTTAACACCTTATTCTTTCTTACTAAATCAAAATGACTATTCTTACTTCCAACATATAAATCAGAATAAAATTTAATCTCACACATATTAACAATATTATCTTTTCTTTCAATAATCATATCTATTTGAGCACTATCATTTTGTGTAGATTCATAAAATGTTGATTCTACTGAAGAAACACTTCTTATTCCTAATGCTTCTTTTATTTGATTTATATGATTAAACGCAACATTCTCGTATGCAAGACCGCGCCATACTACTATTTGTTGAGATTCAATATTATCCTGGAATACTTCTTCATTAAATGAATTTTTATTTTCTATGAAACGTAGATAAAATAAACAGAATGGATCTATAAGCTTATAATATGGATCTTTTTTTGATTTTCCTAGTGGCACATATTTTATAACAAAATCACTACATATAAGTGAATTTAATGTTTTTGATAAATTTCCACCATTACCAATATTATTTTTCTCAGTTAATTCTTTTCTAGTAAGTCCTACTTTTTTACTACTTAAAGCACGTACAACCTTAATTGTTAATTCAGGATTATCAAAAGCTGAAGTAAACAATCTTAAAAATTCATCCTTAAGCTTTGCTGTATTAGAGAAAAATAGCATATCAATGTTTTGAGGTAAAGAATATCTAGATTCTATATAATTCAAATAATATGGAATACCGCCTAAAGCCATATAAGCTTGAGTAATATCATAACGTGATAAATTAACATTTTTATTTTTTAAGAATAATTCACATTCTTTTAATTTAAATGGAGCAAGCTTTATCTCATAAGTTACTCTCCCATATAGACCACCATGATTATTTATTAATTCATTAGTCATCCATGATATAGCACTACCACAAATAATTACTATTATATTTCTACCATTAGCCCAACCATTCCAAAATGCTTCAAAGCCAGTAATAAATAATGATTTTTGTGTATCAAGCCAAGGTAATTCATCAATGAACACAACTTGCTTAGAACCATCATATTTATTTTGAAGCATCATTTCAAGCATAAAAAATGCTTCAAGCCAATCTTTAGGAACCTTATTTTCTTTCATTCCATATAATTTTAAAGAATGATAAAAATGTTCTAATTGAATTTCAGTTGCAGTCTTCCCTTTTGATTTGCTCTTTTCTTCTTTATATTCTTTGATTTCAATAGGAGATAAACCTGTATGTTTAAAACTATACTTATCTTTAAAGACCTCATTAATTAAAAAAGTTTTACCAACCCTTCTTCTACCATAAACAGCTACTAATTCAGATTGACTAGATTCATATAGTCTATTTAATTCTTTTATTTCATCATTTCTACCTATAACATTCATGAAATCACCTTCTTATCTATCTTAATTATATGCGTTTTTCGGGCGATATTCAATATAAAATACCTTAATATCGCCCAAGAAATGACGTTTTTTGGTATTTTCAGGGCGATATTCGATACAAAACACCTCAATATCGCCCGAAAACGTAATTTCATTTTTCATAATAACTTAAAAAGCCTAAAGCAATACACATGCTTTATCCCATGTTAATTTATATAAGAACAATCAACACATAATACTGAACAAGTCAAAAGGATGCTTCCTATACTGCAACAATATATTGGTATTAAACCATTTTACTATATTTTTATTCCTTTTCAATCTATTCAAACATCTTGCCACTGTTACCAGGTTCGGTTACGATACCTACTCTTTTTTCTGATAAAGATAAAGAAAAATTTTATGTTTGGTCAAAAGAAAAAGGTGATTCTAACCATATTTTTGTCAAAATCACCTATTTTTACCCTATTTTTGCTATTTTTAGTCGTTTCTACGATTTAGTAAGCAGACTGTTTCAACATGTGTCTTTGAAACCCACAAATAAGATATCATTTTTTTATTTAAAAAATTTAGTTTATCTAGAGTAACATTACAGAAATATTATAAAAATATAGAAATAAAGGATGCCAGTTTTTGAAACAAATATCATTCCCTTCGCTTTTTAGGCATCCTTAAATTATATTAAATCAAAAAATCGTAATTAATATCATTTAAAAACAAAAGACACAATGTAATATGGGAAAGTATAAATTTTATTTTTGTATCCGATATTATTAGAACTAAATTTTATTAATTGATCAATATGATATTTATCATAATTATCTAATATGTATGATGAAGATTTTGATTTTCTGGACTTAGCTTTAACCTCAACCAGACAAACTTTAGATTGATATTTCTGAATAAAATCTATTTCAAGACCAGAATCTTTATGATAATAATATAATTTATAATTCATTTTTGAAAAAGCATCCGCTATAACATTTTCATAAATTGCACCTTTACCATTCCCCATTTTTCCGTTAATTATCTCGATTGGAATATCATCATCCAACATTGCAATATATAATCCAGTATCATTAACATATATTTTAAAAATATCATTATTTGAAAATGAATCAAAAGGAATTTCAGGGGATGATAAATTATGACATAAAGATATTAAGCCATAATCCTCAAGCCATTCAATTGATGTCTTATATTCTCTCCCCTTTGCATTCTTGGCTATTGTCGAATATTGAAATTTTTGATTTTCTTTAGCTAATTGTCGTGGAATAGAATGAAAAGTCTCTAATATTTTAGCTTTTGCAAAATCATCAACTATTATTTCATTATTATCATTTAGATGTGTTCCAAAATCCGACTCAAAATCCAATAATATTCTTTTTTGAATTTTTCTAACTTCATTAAAATCATTAGATGTAATATACTTATCTACAACTTCTGGCATTCCCCCTATACATAAATACTTATTATATAGATTTAACATTTCATTATGAATAAAAGGCTGAATAGGCTTTAAATTAGCTAAACTAATCTTTAAACTATTAATTATTTCTTCATTAATACTATTTGCCCAAAGAAACTCTTCAAAATCCATTGGTTTCATTTCCAAGAAATCTTCAAAACCAACAGGAATACCTCTTGAAGGTTTCTTTGTAATTCTAAAATTTTTAATTCCTAATAAAGAGCCTGTTGCTATAACATCATATCTACCATCTTCAGCAAAATATTTTAATGCTGCCCTTGCATTAGGGCAATCTTGAATTTCATCAAATATAAACAATGTCTTATTAGGTATCAGTTTTGCATCTTTTTTTCTTAATGTTATTGCAAATGTGATTTGATTTATATCAAAATCACCATCAAATATTGCATGTAAACTAATGTCTTTTCTAAAATCTAAAAAAATAACAGAATCATAATTATTTTTTCCAAACTCTTTAACAATTGTAGTTTTTCCAATTTGCCTTAATCCTTTTATTATTAATGGCTTATGTTTGGGAGTATTTTTCCATTTTAATATTTCGTCATATATTTTTCTTTTAAACATATCATCACTTCCTAGCTACAATTTACACCTTTTTCAACCGAAAGTCAAACAAGATTTACACTTTTTTATAGCAAAAAAAGGATTTCGCTAACACTTTTTATGATTGATATCTAGGTACTATGCAATTCACTATTGTTTGGATTAGATATAAATGATTCGATTCTAGTATTATCACAATTGAACTTGAACCGTTAACGACCCCCTCGAAATCGATGGGTTTAAAATTAATATTGTTTATTTGCTCCCATAATTTTAAAAACTCTAATGTATCTACTTTTGGCATCCAATTTGCAATTGAAATCGGCATAGTTAAGCCATTTATTTGGTAGACTTGTCATTTTCGGGGTCGATAGAGCACACTTGAACAACCGTCTCAACGAGTTATCCAAAAAACACCCTGATTAAGCACATTAAATAAGTCAACTTGAAATGTAAAAAAGCAAATTATTGCTTTAACATATTAATAGGTATAACAAAAATTCCATCTTTTGTCTTATACAAAGGTCCACATGCAGTTATTACTGCTAAAAAGGAAGGTTCTTTAAATCTACTATAGTCAATTTTATTCTTTATTTTTCTAAGAGATTCTAGTCCTTCATTAATTAAGTTTTCACCACCAAGTTTAACTTCCAACGCAGCCCAATTACCATTTTTCATATGTATTACAGCATCACACTCTAATCCATCTTTATCTCTATAATGATATAAATTAGCTTTTAATCCTTGTGTATATATTCTTAAGTCTCTAATTACCATGTCCTCAAAGAATAATCCCATTGTATTCGTATCATTAATTAAATCATTGGGAGAAATACCAAGTGAGGCAGTCGCTATTGATGTATCGACAAAATGTCTAGTCGGAGTAGTTCTTATAGCTGTTTTAGATCTCAAATTAGGATTCCAAGCATCTAAATCCATTAAGACAAACAAGTTTTCTAATTTTTGAATATAACTTGTTAATGTTTCATCATCAATACTGGTATTATCTGATTTCTTTATGTCAGATAATATTGTAGTATATGCGGCTTCAGAGGAAATATTTCTAGCAAATGAACGTATTATTAATTCGGCATATTTCCTATTATTAAAATAATTCTTTTCATCGCGTGATTTATAGTTAACCAATCCTTCATAATAATTATAACTAATTTCTAATGAATCTTTTTTATCAACCATTAAAGATGTTGGCCATCCACCACGACAAATTAAATATGCAATATCATCTAAAGTAATTCTATCATTTAAATCAAAATAGTCTTTATCAGGATTTTCAAATAAATCATTTATTGATACTAAACCATTTGAATCTCCTGATTCATATAACGAAAACGGAAACATAACTACCCTTGAAAATCTTCCCTCGCCAGAATGAATAATTTCATCATAGTTTGCTGGCTGAACAGAACCAGTAAATAGAAATTGACCAAATTCATTTCTTTTGTCTACTTCATCTCTAACCTCATCCCATATTTCAGGAATATTTTGCCACTCATCGATAAGAACTGGTGTCTCACCTACAAGTGCTCTCTTTATATTTATACTATATAATTGAATTTGTCCTTTAGTTGAGAAACTATGTTCAGATTTAGCCATCATCATACACGTGGTTGTCTTACCACAATACTTCGGTCCAGTGACAAGTACTGCACCTGATGTTCTTAATTTTTTATTTATTAATTCTTCAACAATTCTTTTTCTATATTTTTCATTATCCATAGACTTCACCCATCATTATTTTACTATAATTCGGTGAGCAAATCAACAAAAAACCGAAAGATTGGCTATAGCAAAACCGAAAGATTGGCTATAGCAAAACCGAAAGATTGGCTAAATTTATGCATTTTTCCAACCTGTTTCAACGACAAAAATTGCATTTTTCTAACTATTTTTTGCCGTTTATATTGCATTTTTCAATACTTTTATAATACTTATTAAGTATATATTCAATTAATCTATAATTACTTACTCGACTTATTTTCAAAATCTTTCCGCGAAAGGCAGCACCATTTGAAATTGCCGAAATATATTCACCTATTTCATCTTTCGAAAACCAATTTTCTTTAAAAACAAAACCACTCATATTCATCATTAAAAGTTAACAAATTTTCTAGAATATCTATATATCTATTCAAATTAATTCAGCTCCTTTAAAAATTCATAGTATAGAAGGACTTGACCCCTTTGTATACATCCATGCAATTTCATCTAAAAAGATAACTTTCTTTTTTTGGCTGCTATTTTTAATTAATTCTTTTAGGCAACTAAATGCTTTGAACCAATCATTCAAGTCCTCTTCAGGTTTTAAACCATACTCTTTTAAAGATTCAGAAAAAGCATAAAGTTGTTCATTTTTCTTTCCATTATAAATACCTGCATATCTAAATATAATACTTTCATTAAATAATTCATTAATTAAATATGTTTTCCCAATTCTACGTCTTCCATATATTGCTACAAAAGATGATTCTAATGAATTATATTTTTCCATTAATTCTTAATCTCATTTTCTCTACCAATTAACATAGCTGTCACCTTTTCCGCGAAAACTTATAAAAACTAGTCTTTTTCGCGGTTTTGTAATTTAAATATCTGCTTATGAATATTTCTATTTTTTATTAAAACCTTTATTTGGTAGACTAATTTCATTTAATTATCGTTTAACTAAAAGAGCAACCATCTCAATATGCATCGTTATTGGCCTTGTAATATCTAAAAATATAGGTCGTTTTTTAGTTAATATTTGACTTGTTTTATTTAATAAAAATGGGGTGTTTTTTCAACAGACCGTCTCAACAGTACCATAGATGGTCAGCAAACCCCAAATTCTTTTAATATATAAATCTACTTCAAAAAAGATCAAGAAATTATTTATTCTTGACCTTATTTTATCATATTAAATTATAATATCTCAATGCTCTTCAATTGCTTTGGCTTTTTCAGGTGGACAACTAATATGTCTAGCATTTATCATCTTTGTTAACAACTGTTAATTTCATTGCTACATAAATCTTACTTAAATCAACTAAATTATTTTTATCATTAAACCTTGTAAAGAAAATGGATGCTGTTTCGTGTAATAAGAAAAAGCACCTCAATTAAGAGATGCTACAAGAGAAAAATTATTACAATACAATAACTGTTTTTCCATCAACCTTATGATTATCAATATCAATTAAAGCTTGCTTTATATCAGCAAAGTTATAGACCTCACCATATGTTGGATTGATCTTATATTTATTGATGTAGCCCATCATACTATCTATGATTTCCTGTGATGGATAATTAGAAAAGAATCCAGTTAAATAACAGCCATTCGGTATTTCTTTAATAGGATCAAATCCATCCATTAAGTAAACTTTACCAAGAAGCCCTGTTTGACATACAATCCCATCTTTATTCAAGCATTTAAGAGAATCTCTTAGTGTTTTTGGTCCTATCAATTCTAGAATTTTATCAGCTTTTACTCGTTTTGATAAATTGCCATCATCAATAATTGCCTTATCACATTCATCTAGTAATGATAGTTTTTCTTCGTTATGTGTTGTTCCTATCACTTTGCATCCTAAAGCTTTTGCTAGTTTTATAGTTGCATATCCTAAGGCGCACGTTGCTCCTCTAATTAACAATGTGTCTTCTTTTTTTAATTTCAAGCATTCAAATAATGAACCATATGCAGTGAAATATGTTTCTGGTATTGCACCTAACTTATCCCATGACAAATCTGATTTAATTTTAAAAATAGTTTTTCTTGGCAATAAAGCATATTCGGCATAACTTCCATTAAAGCTTCTACCCATTCCGCCCATTAGTGCCATTACTTTATCGCCTTTTTTTAAGTCAGTATTTGAGGGATTAAAAACCTCACCAACACATTCAATTCCTGGAATGATAGGCTTTTTTATGTAATCATTATTGATTTCAAATGTTCTTAGAAGTTTTTCACTATGGTTTATTCCAAAAGCCTTAACCTTAACTAACACCCAGTCGTCTTTAACTGATGGTATAGCTACTTCAGTTAATTCTATATCTTTTGAATCAGTTACTTTATCTATTAATACTGATTTCATAATAGTCTTTCGCTCCTTCTATGAATTAATCTTTTTCTATCTTTTTGGACTCCTCTTGCGTATTTTATTTCAGGATAACCGAATCCAACTATTAAAGGCATGCAGTGATTATTTGGAATACCTAACATATCTTTTGCTTCAGGTGATAATTCATTTAATACTTCAGCTGAATATGACATAATTAAAGTTCCAAGTCCATATGCATTAGCGATTATTTCAAAATATGTTGTTGCTATTATACATTCAACTTTTGCATCTTCTGCCCATTTGCCTTCAGCTCTTTTATGCGCAATAAACAAATGAGGTGCTCCACAAAATAGTAAATCATCTTTTCTAACTGTCTTTTCGCTTTCTTTCATCTTTGAATAATAAAAATTAGAAAAAGATGATGTATAAATCCCTTTCTTTGCTAAATCATCCATCTTTTTATATGCAACCTGTCTTATTTCATCTACAGCATCTTTATCATCAATAACTGTATATTCTACACTCATTGAATTACCACCAGTTGGAACACTTTCCATACAAGATAATATTTTATCTACTATTTTTGAATCGACATTCTTATCTAAATATCTTCTACAACTTCTTCTAAATTTAACAAGTCTTTCAATATCATCGGATATTTTATCGCTTGGTGGCAAAGTTGAATCTTCAGGTTGTTTATTAAATATAGAAATAGCACCAGTTGGACAAACCGAAAGGCAGTGTTCACATTTCCAACATCCACGCCATCCAAATCTTTCAAATGGTTTTATATATGGGTATCCTTCATTATCATATTCAATGACCATACCATTACATACATTTTTGCATTTGCCACATTTTATACATTTATGTTTATCAACTATAAAATTGCATTTATATGATATATCTTCCATTATTCTTTTATCTCCTTAATAATTTTTGATATGTCATCATTTATTAATAATGATTTATCTTTTATTTCATCAGGTACTTGATTAAAACCTTTATTAATGCATACATAAAAAGCATTCTTAAAATTATAGGTCATTCTTATGAATGGATATTTAATTATTACAGGTGTATTAAACCCAACGCCAAGTTCTAAAAATAGCACTTTTTTATCTTTGTTTTTATTTAGAAAGTCTTCATATCTTTTAGAAGCTTCCTTCCATCCATCATCTTCTACAAACCTATCATCACTTCTTAAATTAGGCATCATTTCACGTCCACAAACAGGACATTTAGGAATTAATGCTTGAGGTATTAGTCCATCTTTTAAATTATCAAGCATATTAAAAATTGCCTCTTTATTATCATATGTTTTATTATGACAAGGCTTGCTACATTGAAATAGTCCATAATCCCCTTGTGTATAAAATAATCTTTTCTTATCAAAGCCTGAAAGTTGAAATTGATGATCAACATTGGTCGTAATGACAAAATAGTCCTTATTTTTAACCAATTCAAATAATTCTTTATACAAAGGTTTAGCGCCTTCTTTATATCTTTGTAAATATATAAATCTTGACCAGTATCCCCATTTTTCTTCTGATGTTTCAAAATTATGAAATGATGCAGAATACATATCGGTGTATCCATATTTTTTATTTATATCTTTAAAATTATCTAAAAAAAATTCTCCATCATATATAAAACCAGCCGCTGTAGATAATCCAGCCCCTGCGCCAATTATGATAACTTCAGAATCATTTATTAATTTCTTTAATCTTTCTATTATAGACATCAAAATCACCTTCACTAAATAAATCAAATATTACTTTTTTGATATTCTTATTATCTTCTTTTAAATATTTATTTACTGTACTTATTGCAATTAAACTTGCTTTTTCAATTGGAAAACCATATAAGCCTGTTGAAAGTGAACAAAAACAAATTGATTCTAATTTCATTTCATCTGCCTTTTTCAAGCAAGATAAATAGCAATTTTTTAAATCAATTTCATCTTGTATGCTTCCTTTATATATTGGTCCAACTGTATGGAAAATAAATTTAGATGGTAAATTATATCCTTTTGTCACTTTACATTTACCATTTGGTTCATCATATCCTTGAATGAGCATCATATTCATCATGTCACATCTAACCTGAAGTCCGGCAAATGAGTGAATGGCATTATCGATGCAATGGTGTCCTGGTACAAAGCAACCTAACATTTTATTATTACAAGCATTAACTATCGCATCAGCATTTATTAATGTAATATCACCTTTAAATAAACTTATACCGTCATTAAATTCTTTAACATCAACTATTTTCTTTTTTGATAATGTTTTTTTTAATACATTATCTTGTTTATTATAGAATTCAGTAGATAAATTAGAAGGCATAGTAATATTAAGCAATGCCCTTAATGTATCAAAATCATATCTAAGTTCTTGATTAATATTATTAACTTCTTTTAAATAATCAATACACCATTTTAAATCATCCATTATTATTTCACCTCATACCAGCATTCAGGATCCACTGCATACATATTGCCACCGCTATAGCCGTATGCTACTGCAGGACATCCTCTACAAAATCTTAAAAGTGGGCATTTAGAACATTTTTCAAATTTTTCATAAATCCTATATTCATCCATTTTTGGTCCTGTAAATAAATCATATAAATCATCTTCTAAAGCATTGCCGACTTTAGATTCCATTCTTCTGCATGCATAACATGACCCATCTGATAAGATAGTAAAATGGGCATTACCACAATTGCATCCATCATAAACATAATCATCATCAGGATAATCCTTAGGATTAAAACGACCTTGCTCATATAAATACAAAGTCCACAAATGATCTTTATAAGAAAAATATGTGTTTGAATCTTTATATTGCATAAATTTCTTGTCACATTCAGAAAGTAGCCACTTATATTCTTGTGGTGCGCAACATACATCTCTATCTTTAAACGAAGGGCAATATCTAGCAAAGGCAAATATATCGAAATTAGCTTTTACTACTTCGTCTACTAAATCTGGAATTTCTTTATAATTCCATTTTGAAACAGTAGTCATACATGCAACTTGTATACCTGCTTGTTGAAGCACTTTTACTTTAGATATAGTTTCATCATATGACCCGATTTGTCTTATTCTATCGTGTGTTTCTTTTAGTCCATCTAAAGACAATTGATATTTTCTAACGCCACATTCATACATTTTTTTAGAGTTCTCTAAAGTTATATGAAATGGATTACCGAGTATGGCGATTTTCCAACCTTTTATTTTAATTTTCTCTAATAAATTCCAAAATTGTGGATGTAATATTGGATCACCACCAGTTATATATAAATATGGTTCTCTATTTGATTTCTTTTTGAAAGTTTCAATATTTTCGATAACCTTATCCATTTGGTCTAAAGTCATCATTTTAAATTTAGCATGGCTACCAAGCGCATATATATAGCAATGCTTACATCTTTGATCACATTCTTCTGTGATATGCCATTGAAATGAAAAATATTTCATAATAAATCCTAAAATAAGGAAAAGGTGCACTATATTTCAAGCACACCTTCAAAATCCTTACTTCTTGTCAGGAGCGCCACAGGCTGAACCGCATGCGCTTGGTTTTGGTTCTTCTTCCTTTTTGTCAGGAGCACCGCATGCACTACCACATGCTGATGGTGTTTCCTTCTTTTCTTCTTCTGGTTTGTCGTTTGATCCACATGCAGATCCACATGCTGATGTAGCAACATCTTTACCAAATAAATTTTTAAGTGCCATGGTTAATACCTCCTATAAATATTTGTAGCTTAACTACACTTATATTATATCAATGAGATTTTATATTCTTCCCAACAAAATCAAACAAAGTGTCGGAATTTGTGATATAATATAATATATTTAATTTGAGGTATAAAATATGAAGCAATATGAAAAAGCAAGAAACGAAATGAAAGAAAGAATCAGGAAAGCATTTTGGACACTTTATAAAAAATATAATTATCAAAACATAATGAACGTTAAAGAAGTTACAGACTTAGCTAATGTTAATCGTTCAACATTCTATTTTTATTATCAGCATACGGGTGAAATATTAAATGAACTAATAGAATGGCTAAAAGATGAAATTGTTACAATTTATTCTTCTAGAAAAAGACAAGATGGAGATTTTAATGATTTTTATAAAGAAATATATGAACATTTTAAATTAAGAAAAAAATACCTTGTCCCTCTTGTATGTGAATCAAGACATCCTGAGTTTGCATTATGGTATAGAAATAATCAAAGAGAAATGTTTAAAGAGGATATCGGCTTAGCTCATTATCATTTAGATAAAAAGAAAAATAAAATTATCGATATAGCATTAGCTGGTATTA
Source organism: Acholeplasmatales bacterium (assembly GCA_017449215.1). GTDB lineage: Bacteria > Bacillota_I > Bacilli_A > Acholeplasmatales > Anaeroplasmataceae > Anaeroplasma. The sequence continues at coordinate 12,273 of JAFSJY010000070.1, forward strand.
TAGAAGAGCAGATTCAAACATTTGGATATGGCGAACTAACAATTGATGATTCTTTTTACCTTGAATTAGGAACTTTACAAAATGGTTTATTAACTACATTAGAAAAAAGATTTGATATAAGAAAAAAATAGTCAATACTTACGTATCAGCTATGCTTAACTCTGATGGAGGCTCCAAACTGATATAAACCAATCGTTAAAAAGTGTAAGAAAACGTTAAAAGGTGTGCGGTTGCAAATTTATGGACCGCACCAGAAAAACAAAAAGGTGCTTATTTTTGCATTTTTGAAGCATTAATAAACACCTTAATTATTCGATTTATGGCTTAACTAAGCCACTTTTATATAAAATACCTTAATACAAAATTGTATCAAAATATACTATTCATTATGGGGGACCAACAAACAATTGAAATTGGCTTAGTTAAGCCATTTATTTGGTAGACTTGTCATTTTTGGGGTCGGTAGAGCAATTGAACAATCGTCTCAACGTGTGTCTTTGAAACCCATAGAAAAGATATCACTTTTATAAATATGTATATGGAAATTGGTTACATACATGTCGATTAAATACTAAAAGTTTTCAATTGCTTTTGGAAATAACTTTTTAAAAGTATCAATATAGCCATGTATTATTTTTCTTCATATGTAATTTTCCAATTCAAATAGTTTACTAATGCTTCATCAGATCTTATATATCTTCTTTGATGTTTATTTAATTTTAAAATTTCATTCATATCTTCATTAGACAAACAAAAATCAAATATATCAATATTATCCTTGATATGTTCCACATTTTTGCTCCCAGGAATAACGATAAAACCCATTTGTGTGTGCCATCTTAAAACTATTTGAGCAGTTGATTTATGGTATTTATTTGCAAGATTTATAATTATTGGATTATTTAATAATTCACCTGTCATATCTTTTCCACCTAGTGGATACCAACTCATAATTTTAATTTCTTCTTTTTTAGTTATTGTTCTTAATTCATCTTGAGGAAAAAATGGATGGCATTCGACTTGAATAACTTGAGGTTTAACATCAAATTCAGCCAACACTTCGTTTATTTCACTTTCGAAATTAGAAATACCAATGGCTTTTATTTTTCCCTTTTTATAAGCATTAACTAATTGTTTATATCCTTCTCTCCAATTTTTAGTTGGCTGATGAATAAATAATAAATCGATATAATTAGTGCCTAATCTTTCTAGTGTTTCATCGACTGCATTTGGATTTTCATATTCCGTTGGCCATAATTTTGTTGATAAGAAAATTTCTTTTCTATCAACACCTGATTCTTTTATTCCTCTACCTACTGCACGCTCATTCATATAAGCATTAGCTGTATCAATTAATCTATATCCAAGTTTTAAAGCTTCTTTTACACTATTTTCAGCATCTTTTGGTTCAAGTAAAAAAGTACCAATACCAACTGATGGCATTGTTATGCCATTATTTAATTTAAATTCTTTCATTCTTATTCTCCTATCTTATTATATTCTTCGTCACTAACTTCTTCTAGCCATTTAGTTTTAGTATCGACACCTGATACTTCAATTGCTAAATGCTGAAACCATGAATCTTTTGTTGCACCATGCCAGTGTTTAACATTTGCTGGTATATTAACTATATCACCAGGCTTTAAAAATCTAGCTTTTTTACCTTCTTCTTGGTACCAACCATTTCCAAAAACACAAATTAACATTTGGCCTCCACCAGATTTAGCTTCGTGGATATGCCAATTATTTCTACATCCAGGTTCAAATGTGACATTAAATAAAGGTACTTGTGTAGTTGATAATGGATATAAATAACTTTGTCCTTTAAAATAATCAGCAAATGGATTCTTTTCACCAACTGGGAAGATAGATAATTCTAATTCATTATCATCTTTTCCATACACTTCTTCAATTAATGGAAATGTTGACCATGCTTTTGGCCATCCTGAGTAAAATGCAAGTTGCGTTATTGCTACAACAACTTCAGTTTTTGTCAAACCATGTTTCTTTCCTAATTCTAAATGAGCTTTTAATTGTGGATATAATCCTGCGCTAAATAGGGCTGATATAGTTATTAAACTTCTATCTCTTAAATTTAATTTATCTACTCTATCCCATACTTCACCAAATAATACATCATCATTTAGTTCTGCAAATTTAGGGGCTAAATTACCTAAATATTTTCTTCCAGCGTCTTGTTTCACATTATCACCTATTCCTCTATTGATGAAAAATGAGTAAAATATTTTAATTCTTTTTTAGGCATTCCATTTTTTAATTTCTCATTATTTATTGCTTTAATTAAAAAAGCCATATTATACCCAAGATTTCTCATCGTTTGTAATCCTTCTAAATCTCTTTCTACATCTTCCTTTGTAAAACCATGAACCTCATTCCAATATGTAGAAGATACTATTGGCATAGAAGAAATGGTAAAATACTTATTAATTTCATCAAATGCAGATGTTGAACCTGCCCTTCTAGATGATATAACTGCCGCTCCAACCTTCATTGTTTTATCAAAATTTGTACTATAAAATAATCTATCTAGAAGTGATAATAAAGTCGAATTACAACCAGCATAAAATGTTGGAGATCCAATTATTAAGCCATCTGCTTTTTCAAATTTTACGGCTATTTCATTTACTATATCATTAAAAATGCATTTCCCTGTTTTAGAACAGCTATCACAAGAAATACAACCTCTAATGTCTTTATTTCCAATATGAATTATTTCAGTTTCGATTTTTTCTTTATTAAGAATATTTTCTACCTCATTTAATGCTCTAAAAGTACATCCATTTGAATGTGGACTTCCATTTATAATCAATACCTTCATCACCATATCTCCTTTTGTTCATTTGGATCTAATTCTTTAATTATTTTTGCAGGACATCCTCCAACAACCGCATTATCCGGTACATCTTTAGTGACAACTGCCCCTGCTGCAATAACAGCGTTTTCACCGATTGTTACACCTGGGCAGATTGTGGCATTCATGCCAATCCAAGCATTCTTTTTTATAGCTACTTTTCCATACGTATAAATTGTATGTCTATTGTTAAAATCATGATTAATTGTGGCGATTCTAACTCCTGGGGCAACACTTACACCATCTTCAAATTCAATTCCACCAGATGCTGACAGAATTGCTGAATGATTTATAAATACATTTTTGCCAAATTTGACACGATTGCCAAAATCACAAATGAATGGAGTTAATATCCTAATTCCATCTAATTTTCTATCAAATAATTCTTCTAAATATTCTATATATTTAGGATCATTAATTGGTGTTTCATTTGCAAGCTGACATAAGCGTCTTGCCCTTATCATTTCATCTGATGCTTCTTTAAAATATGATTCTCTTACATCAGTTGGACCACCTTCATCCATTAATTTATAAACATATCCCTTTTCGTATTCCATCAATATGACTCCTTTATCCATTTTTCTACTTTAGACTTGGATGAATTAACTTGTGAACCTACTATTGCAAGGCCATCTTTAACATTAGCTCCTACACAAATCTTTTTTAAATCTCTAACTACACTACCAAGACCTGAGCCTTCATGTGTTGAAAAAGGCATTATAGTTTTACCATTAAAATCTAATCTGCTTAATTCTGTAAACATAGGTTGAGGTAGTGTTCCCCAGTAAATAGGGCCACCAATATAAATAACATCATAATCACTAATATTATCTAAATAATTCTTTAATTCAGGAAGTTCACCTTTTCTTTGTTCTTCTTTAGCTTCTTCTATACAGGTTCTATAATCAGCTGCATAATCTATTTTTCTTTCAACCTTAAATAAATCTGCCCCTGTTATATCTTTTATATACTCAGCTACTACTTCTGTATTACCTTTTGTGATATACTTCATAGACCCGCCAAAATAATTTTCATCAACTCTTGAAAAATAAATAACTAATGATTTCATTTTCTATTCCTCCTTAAATTTTTCAATATAATTTAAAACAATTGCTTTTGGATCAATCTCTCCATCAGTAAAACACCATAAATTAAGCGCTCCATAATAAACACCTATAATTTCGTTTGAAATCCTTACATCATATAATTCTTTAACATATCCCAAATCGTATGCTAGTTTGCTTTTACCATAAAAGCTTCCCTGTACTGAGTGACTAAACCATCCCTGACACATCTTAAGACCAGAATCCATGATATGTTTTAATGAATTAATTAAGAAATGTTTTAATTTCTCATATTTAGAATAATCACCTTCAAGCTTCATATCATCATAGAAAAGATTGATTTGTTTAACTATTAAATCTTCTTTAGATTCAAAATGTATATAAAACGCTCCTTTCGATACACCAGCTTCTTTTGTAATAGCTGATACTGATACATTATCAAATCCCTTTTCACCGATAAGCTTTAAAGCTACTTCAATTATTTTGTTTTTGTTTTCATTAGACTTAGCAAGTCTTGTCTCGTTATTGTATTTCATATTTATATTGTATCAATTAATTGACCAATAGTCAATAAATTAGATAAAAAAACACCAAAGCAGGAGGATGCCATGGTGTTAGTCATTTCTATTTCCTTATTTCTTTTCCGTTATTGAAAATGAACGTGATGCTTCCATCTTGATTAACTACTGCTTTTTCAATCAAGTAAGACCAAATATCAATGTCAAATTCTTCAATTAAATTAGGCTTCTTATCCACCTTAATTATATGCATTTATGAGCGATATTCGATACAAAATACCTCAATATCACATAAAAAAATACAGCTTAAACCCATAAGATAGGTAAAAAAGCCTAAAGCAATACACATGCTCTAGGCCTTCTATTTCTATTCAGATTCTAATTTGTTTTTTCTTTTCTTTTTTACAACCTTAATGATTATAAATGCAGATATGGCACCTACTAATACTAATGAGCCACATATTATTATAATGTATCCCCACATTGGCATTACAAATGGAATACCAGGTTCACATACTATATATGTTCCACATTCAGATACATTTAATCTAACATATCTTCCAGCACCTTGTGATTCTACTTCTATTAAGTCATTATTAGAATCAATATAATATGCTTTAGTTTTTGTTCTATCAATTGTTAAATTTGCATATACATCAACTAACTCATTTTCAACTTTATCTAATTTATTACCTTCATTACTATAAAAACTAATATCAAATATAGAATAATTAATAGATATATTTTCCATTAATTTACTTGCATTATCAAATGTATCACCATTTTCAATAATACCACCAATTAAATAATAATTAGGATTATCACTTACAAGCTTTACGACATTAGTTTTATCACTTGAAGCATTAATGACAATCGTTTTTTCTATAAATGTATTATTACCAAGTGATGTTTTATATTTATCGCTTGAAGCTTTATATACTAATTTATAAATACCACTTTTTTCAATTAATATTTTATTGTCATTAATATCAATTAAATTATCATTATAATAAGCTTTTTTAGTAACAACACATTCAGTATTACCAAGTGTTGCACTTGCATCAATAACACTGAAGTAAATATTATTACCAGCTTTAATGCTATATTCATCTGCCAAATCTAATTTTAATTCAGGAATAAATTCTCCAGGTCTTTCACCTAAATCTTCTATTTCATCACTTAATTTATTAGCATTTACTAAATCTAATTTAATATTAAATTCAGTTCTTCTTTGCATAGCACTTACATATACACTAAATGGTAATTCATTATTAATAGAATTTTCACTTAATGTATAAGTATATATCATTTGATTATTTTTATTTCTTATAATAGTTCCAACATTTAAATCATTAATTGATAATTTTAAATCACTCATTGATGATGAAGTATCATAATTAATAGATAGATAGTAATTATCATTTGATTTTTCTAATTTAAATTTACTTGGAAAATTATTAGAAATCATGGTTTTACCCATTGATGAGGTACCAGTAACCTCATATGATACTTCATATGTACCATTAGAGTTTAATGTGCTTGCGAAAACATTTGGAATAAAAGTGATGATAAAAGCTGATAATAATATTAGTGTAATAGAAAACTTTTTTATTAATTTATTCATTTTATCATCACTCTCCTTTTATATTTCACCAAATACTGCATAAAGCGTAATTACACCATTAGAATCACTTAAATAATCTTCTACTGGATTTGACAAATTCCATTCGATTAGATTACCAAATTCATCCTTATAAGCCCAATATTTAAATTCGTATCCATCTATTTCACATACTATTTCTTTAGTAGGTGTTGGAACTATATCTCCGTTATATACAGAAACACTTGCTAATCTTGTTTCAGTATATGCTTCTCCATTATCATTTGTAGCACGTAAATTAAATTTAACTGTATATAGTTTTCTAAATACCGCTGTTATTTTATAATAGTCATCTTCTCTCGATTCAATGATATTATATGCTCCACCTAATTTTACATCATTTCCAACAAAGCCACCTGTAAAGCCTTCAAATACTATTCCATTCTTTTCATATTGTTTTAATTCGCTAACAAATTTATTTAATAAAACACTATAATAACCTCTATAAACATAATATGAATAATAAGATTCTGTATGTATCAATTGATCTTCAGCTTCCATGTAAAATATTTTAGAAATACCACCTACTGGGAATCCATCAATATCTATATTAGTAGTTATTGTTATAGTAACAGGAACATTCCATCTTACATATAAATCTAATGAATTAGTATTAAATTTAGATACGAAATTAGTTATAGTTTGTCCAGGAACTAAAATTCCTGCATATCTCGCTGTTGCATATTCCTTATCAACTAATCCAACCATCTTATCAGATGTTTCAAAATAATTAGAATCTAACACATAAATATTATCTTTCACTAAATTAAATTCTAATGTATAAGTTAGTCCACCACCATATTCCTCTTTAAATGGATGATCATTATCCGTATGGAATGTTATAGATACAATACTATCCTTAGGTGTAACTTTTACAAACTGACTAACAATATATCTAGTATCATTTCTTGCAGTTATACCATATCCTTCTCTATCATATATTTGATCACCAAATTCATCATTATATGTATAATATTCTAAATCGATTCTATATACACCAGGTAGCTTAAAGCGTATCTTATCTTTACCATCTTCACTATATAATTCTACCGCTTTAGTACTTGTGACTTTACCATCCTTAATAGCATAAACTTTATAACCATAAGTGGTTGTAATATTATTACCATTTGGAAGTTCTGGTAAAGATTCTTTAAATGTGTATATTGTGTCAGTAAAGATAGTATCTAAATCTAATGGCTTATATTCTCTCTTACCACCAAAGTAAGTTTCATATAATGAACTAATCATTATCTTATCACCTAATTCAGTTTTGTAATAAACCCTAATATAACCATATTCCTCTGTTAATATATAATTTTTAACACTTGTTATGAAATCATCGCTATCTATATAATCCTCTAAATAAAAATACAATTCTTTTTCTTTACCTAAAAAGTTTACTTGATATAATTCAAAGCTATATGTTCCTGTTTTTTCTTCAAGTGTATAATTAAAATCTAATAATTCTTCATAATTATCTTTATACACCGAAGAATAATCATAACTACCACTTGTATAATTTAAACGTACAGGTGAACCATTCTCTGCTTTTAATAAACCTTTTTGTATTTCTATTCCATCTCTATATAGTACATAGCTATCGCTAACACCTAAATTATATTTAGCTTCAACAAAATAGAATTCTCGATAACGATTCACCAATCCAAAAACATAAACAATATTATAATCAGGCATATAGAATGCGCCCTCTTTAGTATAATTAACAGATACTGATGCATAACCCTCATCTGTAACCTGATATACCTTCATATAAATATGATTAAATGTTATATAATCTGGATCATACAAACCAGCAACATATTTAAGGCCATAAATATCTCCACCACAATAATTAAATGTAGTACCACCTTGCATCCAAGTGTATTCTATATTTGGAAGTGCTATTTCTTCTCCACTATTAAATGTATTATTAGCCTCATCATATAACACTCCATTATTTGTTACAAAATTATAATTTGGGGCACTATAAAGTGCAAGCTCATAAACACATGTTGATATATCACCATTAGCTTCAATATATTTATATACTATTGCAGATGATCTACTAAATGCAAAACTTGAATTAACAGTTTGTTCACTTGAATAATCAATTTTATAATTATTCATATCATATACTTTATATGACATCTTATTAATATCTTTATTAATACCAAATGTATTATTCCAAATATTAATTACATCAACATTTTCACCAACTTTATAGCTTTTACCTGTTGTAATAAGAGTTCTTTCTCTTAATCCTCCACCAGTTAAATTAGTTGTATAGCTATCAGCATATAAATCTTTTGTGCCATCATATCCATAGATTCTAGCATTCATATTAAAATGAACTATATTATATCTATTAGAAGCTATATCAACATCATTATTAATTGGTGTTATTTCTATTCTATGACTATATATTGTACATTTATCAGTATTTGCTTGAATATTATCAGCTGAATAAAAGAAATTAACATTTATGTTAGTCATTCCATTATTCTTTTCATAATCATATATCGCTGAAGTATTTGAAAAATCAGCCATTGTTCCTGGATAGAATGATAATTCATCATTATATTCATATGAATCACCACTTAATGGTTTATATGATACAGTAGATTCATCTATAGCTAATATATGATCAAAATCTAATGACATAATTAAATTAACATAATTATATGAACCTAAAGTCATTAATTCCATCATACCTGTTACACAGCATTCAAGCATATAATTTTTTAGTAATTCATCACCTAAATCAAATATATGATAATATTTCTTTTCTTCACTGTTAAATTCAACTGCCATATTATAATATCTTTTGGCACCATATTCTCCAGGATACCAATCTGATTCAACCGAACCTTCTGGTAAATCATCACCAAGTCCATAAATATATCTTATTGGCGCGAATGTCATTGTTCTATCATAATAATAATCATCTTTATCACCATTACCAATAAAGATTTTGGGTTTAAAATTAGTTATTAATGAATAATTACCATTTTCTAATTTTAAATAAGCATATGCTGAAAAATAAGAGCTCATTGATGTTTCGTCATTCTTCCCTGAATGAAATATTGTTCTTATTGAATAGATACCATCATCAAGACCTTTTTTGAAATTTACATATGATTTAGAAAATCCTAAAAACTCGGTAACATTAAATTCTAATGTGTATTTTGTTCTAGTTTTTTCTAAATCAGATACTGGTATATCTTCATTTGAAGCATTATACCAATTGATATCAAAATATAGTGGTGTATCTAGGGCATTATCCTTCCAGTCTATATAGATAGTTCTATTAGTTTCAGTTCCTACAGCAATTGTTTTTTCACCATCTAATTTAAATTTAGATCCATTAGATGAAGATAATGTGACAGTGAATACTTCAGGGGATGCAAAATATTTATTATCATAAGTTAATCTTAAAAATAAACCATCCTCACTTTTTTCAAAATATGTTTCATTTAAATCAATAAAATCATAAAAGTTAGCATATCCACCATAAGTATCAGTAAGTTTTCCTTTTTCTACAGTATCTTCTAATATTTTAGTTTCGTAATTAACTAAATATATTCCATTTTTAGTAAATTTTTCTTGTTCCCACTTCGCATATAAAGTCACATTTTTCATTTTTAAATATAAGCTTTCACTTGTATAAGGATATACATAATTAGAGTCAAAATACCATCCTTGGAAAATGTAACCTGTTCTTGTAGGAGTTGGAAGTGTTGGAATATTTTTAGCAGTATAAGAAATAGAAGGTATTGGATCTTTTAAAGTAGTATTACTAAACTCAATTTTATATTCTTTATTACCATATTGTTCTGCTATTATATCCTTTGGATCTTTTAAGCTATCATTTGCACATGACACTAAAGAAAACGATATAAATATTATCGATAATATTATTAATAAATTTAATAATCCTTTCTTCATAAAATGTACCTCCTATTCCTATACTATAAATTAATTATTTTTAAATATATGCACATCTATCAGCAAAATTATATGCATGTTGCATAGCATCAACTAGCTTAGCATAATTTTCTGTATCAGCTGATGTAATACCACACCACCAGCCTTCTTCAAAGATTTCTGAATCCATAGTTTTTACTTGTTCTTCTGTTGTCCAATAATCTTCTAGATTATAAGTTTCTGATGTATATTGACCCCTGTGGAAGCAGAAATTACTTTGATAATATACTTCTGTAGAGCCATCTGTATTTGTCTTTGTTCTTTCGTTTAATGTGAAGAAATATTCATTATCACAATCAGTAAATCCATTTGTATGAATCTTCTTAACAAGACCAAATGTAAGTGGCTTTTTAGGATAACTACTTGTAGTTCTATCGACATTTAAATAATACATAGAGCCAGTCATAATCTCATATCTTGTTACATTTTTTACTGCATAAATGATACCTTTAACATTAGGATACATTGGATCACTTTCATCTAAATCTGCATATTGAGCCGCAGTTGCTGCATATTTACTTCTATATGAGTTACCAACGGCATAGCTAAACCAAATATTAGCCTTAGGAGCCATTGCATATACTTGTACATCAAATACATTTACATCTACTGCAGTTGATGCATCATGTGTTGCATCAGTATATTGCTTCTCAACTGATTTACCCATATATTTAACTAATAATTTACCTGATTCAATTGAATAGAATCTACCAACTACTGCATTTTCAAAGTTTGATAAAGATGTGTTATTACCATCTTCTTCAAGCGTAGTAATATTTTCTAATGTTCTAATCTTAAATGCGTATGGTCCAACATATTCAAGATTATCAGTTCTTAATACAATATGAGCAATATTTGTATTTTCAAATGCACTTTCACCAATATATGTTAAATTACCATATTCAAATTTAACATTCTTTAGATTAATACAATTCTTGAATGCATTAGCACCAATCTTTTCTAAGTTTTTACTTAAGAATACATGAGCTATAGCTTGCTTATTCATAAATGCACCTTCAGAAATTTCAGTAACCTTTTTACCATCAATTTCTTCTGGGATATAAACAAGAACATAACCATCACCAATTTCTGCTGCACCATCTTCATCAAAGCCTGTAATTACATAGTGATCATCTACAAGCTTTGCAGTATAACCACATGGTTTAAATTCATAATTAATAGTTAGATACTTATTACTATCAATAGCACCTGCTTCAAATTCTTTACCACTATCAAGAATACTTGTAATTTGAGTATTATTTCCAAATCCTAATTCACTCTTTAAAACGGCTTCTGTTAAATTTGTACCACTTGTTAATGTTAATGTTCTTGTTGAAGTTTGTGATAACTGAGTTTGATTTAACTTAACATAAATCTTTGCATCATTACCTGATTCAATCTTTCCAACAAGTTGAACCTTACCAAAGTTAGAATCTAATGTATAATCACCACCAAATACCTTGTTATAAATACCTGAAGGCATTTCAGTCTTATCAATAATTACTGCTTCAAAGATAGCATCCATAGTATACTTAACACCATTAACATACATGTTTCCGTATTTAGTGCCATTAAAATTATCATAAATAGTTGTACCTTGAAGTGCGATTAAATCTGGGTTTTCGTCTGATTCAGGAGTATGAAGTACACAATTTGTAAATGCTGTTACTCCTTCTTTTCTAAACCAATATGATAAATAATCACATTGTTCTGCATTAGGATTAATGAATTCCCATGTAGATGGTAATTTAATATATTTAATCTTTGGATTATCAAAGAATGCACCAACCTGAATACCAACTACTCCTTCTGGTACAATTATCCAGCCATTTTCATCAACATTAGTATCTGCAATTAATACTAATCCCTTATCACTATTCATAAAAATTCTATTTTCTGAATCTTTATAGAATTTAGAATTTTCACCAAATGTAAAATTAGTTGGAACCTGAGATAAATTCTTAATTGAATCTGGTAATTTAATTTCATAATCATAACCAAACTTTGGTTGATTAAATCCAATTACTGTCATCTTTGTCGAATCAGTTACATAATCTTGGTTATAATTTCTTCCAGCCCAGAATGAATTAATTATTACTTCTACTTTGCTTGGAATTTCAAATTTAACATTTTTAAAATTATTAAAAGAACTATAAATCATTTTTAAATTTTTTGGCATTTCAATTTTTGTAATATTATTCAAACTACCACCATTAAATTGGCCAATGAATTCAACATCGTCACCAAATAAAATTGTGTTAGCAGATGTTGCTTTATCAAGATTTTCACCATCAATAAATCCATCAACCTTCATTACTTTAGTTTCACCATCAATTGTTACACGAGCTCTATCTGCAAATCTAACAACTGGCCATGATGAGATTATATCCTTAATACTATTATATGTACCTTCAGTTCCTCCAATTGTTGTAACTGCTCGTGCAATTCTTTTTGGTGACCAACCATCATGTGTTAGATTACCGCTTTCTTGGTTGATTCTATAATCAAGACCTGGACTATTCCAATCAACAAAAATTGTTTGACTTTTTGTAATAGGCTTAGAAAAATCAAAATCATTTCCTTCTTCATCAACAAAGAATGAATTATTAGGATCCATATAATCCTTCATAATTAAATCTAATGCTGTTGTTTCAGTACCATCATCAAGCTCAACAGTTGTTGATGCTGGTTCTCCTAAAATGCTATTAGGTTTAACTTTAACCTCATAACATGTTTCATATCCGTTATAGTATGTGATTTTTGCAACACTTCTAGCATATAATGTATTTGCATCATCAGTGTTTTCATATTTTACTGTACATTCTTCATTTGTATACCAACCATCAAAATCAAGACCCTCACCAGGATTATAAGAACCATTAATTACTTCTGCTATATTCTTCTTTCCTTGACTTTCTCCATTAATATAAACATCTACTTGTTTAGCAGAAAATCTAGCATATAATGTTTTGCTTGATTTAATGTTTTCATTTTTAAATGCTTGACCTGTAAAATCCTTTGTCTCATACCAATCAACAAAAGTGCTATATTCCTTTGTTGGTGGTGTAGGCATTGTGATTTTGCCATCAACTACTTCTTGTGAAGCACCATATTGCTTCCATTCACCATTTTCTTCTACCAAGAATAAAACATTTAATTGCGCATTATCATTTTTGTTATCAGTTACAGTAGTTTGATTATCAGTACTATCTGTATTAGTTGCTGAATCATCGTTACACGCTGTAAGACTAGCTACACATAATGTTACTGCTGCGGCTAAAAGAAAACCTTTAAAGATACTCTTTTTCATTTAATTCTCCTCCTAAACTTTATATTTATTAGCACCATTTTGGTGGTAATAACATAATTAAATATCATATCCTGCAATAATTTCTGCAGGTGTCTTATATAAGACGAATAAATAAGGTATTAAAGATATACCTATCATCAATAATGAACTTGCTGTAAACATTCCTAAATTCAATAATACAAATCCTCCAAATTGGTGATTCATAACTACATACCTAGAAATAATTAATATCGATACAATAAGTCCAAATACAAAATAAGATATTATGTTATTTGCAAATGATATAACTGTTTCTTTATAAATAAGATTGCTTCTATTAACACCAATTGCTCTATAGATTCCATATTCCTTACTATTCTTAATACTTCCTGATTTTTCAATAAAGAAATAAATTAAATATAAAAGTATTAAGCTTAATCCAAAAATCATTAACACTCCATATGAATTTGAAACTGTATCACTATTTTGATAATCATATATTTCCTCAATATTTTCAGTTGGAATTCCACCAGTTACTGAATTTATTATTTTATTCATATCTTCACTATTTTTAGTATCAATCTTGAAATATGAATCAGTTGCAGTTAAAGGACAAATATTAACAAAAATATCATCTAGCACATCTTCAGTAACAAGTATTTTAATATCTGTAGACATACTAGTTCTTACGATAGAAAAATCTCTAACATATAATGGTTTACTATTTTTAATTGATATAGCAGTTGTTAATTTTACTAATTTATTATTTGCATAATCTATATTCTTATCTGCCTCAGATACATCAGACATCATCTTATAAAGTGAGTTTCTATTAATTTCTATTCTTACCTGATTATTATTTATGTTTACATTTTTAGGTGCTACGTCAATCTCAGCTGAGAAATAATTATAAATGTAGTCATCACTTAAGAATAATGAGTTTTTATCATTAAATGAAATCTTAGAATAAATACCTAAAAAGTTTATATAATCCTTCTTGTTCATATAAATAGCAGGCTCATCATCTTCTATAATTCCACTAATTTTATAATCACTATTAAATGTCATTAGTAATAAAGATTTATCATTTTGAACATCTTGTTCCCTTAAATCATCCTTCAATCTTTCAGCTAATTCTCTAGAAACTAATACTTCTTTTTCTTTTGGCATATTACCAAAGATATTTTCATAAGTTTTATTCTTATCAATTGATTTAGGTGTATATTTTTCTTGTATTCCTGATAGAGATGCTACATTGTTGAAAGAAAATATACCTTCTCTCATATCAAGCTCAAAATAATCGATATTGTCATACGAATATCCGTCATCCTTTAAGCTTCTTATCATTTCATATGTACCGTTATTTACTTTTACATATGCACTATTTTCATTAATTTGCTTGTGTTCTATTTGACTGCTTGCTATCTCAAAAATAAAGAATGAAAAGAAACAAATAACACAAGCCATTACACATATAAATATTTGCTTAAAAATATTGGCACTTGAATAAAATTTTTCTTGCGAAGAATTACTTTTAAATACATTTTTTAGATTAAACAATCTACCATTCTTATTAGAATCAGATTTCTTTAATCCTTCTAAGTCACCTTTAAAATCTTTCTTTTTTTCATTTTTTTCTTCAAATACTATTTTCTTTTCGCTTTTAGAATCAATAATCGAAATATTATCACTTGATTCTAAATACATATTTCCTTCATTTGTGATTATTTTTATAGTTCCATTTATTGGTTTGCCATAATATTCAATTGAAAAATCACCTTTAGTTTCGACTTCTTTATTTGATTCATCAATGATAATTCGATTATCATCATAGCTATAATCAATGCTATCTTTTATTTCTTCTTTTTCTACTAATTCACCATCAACAAGCTTTATATGGTTATCAGCATATTTTTCAATTAAGGATAATTCGTGTGTAACTATTACAACTAATTGCGTTTTAGATATTTCCTTTAAAATATCCATAACCTTTGTTGTATTTTCAGCATCCAAATTACCTGTAGGCTCATCAGCTAATATTACATCAGATCCCTTAATCAAGGCACGAGCTATCGCAACTCTTTGTTTTTGACCACCTGATAAGGCATCACCTTGCTTGTTTTTAAATCTATCCATTTCAACAAGCTTTAATACAGCTTCAGTTCTTCTTTTTATTTCTTCTTCATCCTTAAATCCTGCAATAGTCATTTGATTATGCATTATTTCAGAGATTGTATAACCCTTTTCAAGATAATAATTTTGGAATATAAAACCTATTTTAGCATTACGAATTTTATCTACCTTACCAGATGTACATTCATCATCAATATAGATTTTTCCGCTATCTTGCTTATCTAGACCACCAATAATATTTAATAATGTTGTTTTACCAGAGCCTGATTTACCAAATATAGCAATCAGTCCTTTTTCAGGTAATTCAAAAGAAACATTTTTAAGTACTTGATTCTTATTTCTAGAATGAGGATTAAATACTTTACTAACATTTTCTACTCTAATTTTAGACATATTATTTAGACCCCCTTCTTAAAGAGGTACGGATTGATTTTCCAATAATACTCTTATTAAATCTATAAGCTACAAATTCTACGATTATTAAAATCATTATTTCAATAAATATATAATTACCTAATGATATAAAGCTCATTATACTTCCAGGCCATATTGTTGTTACTAAAGATATGATTGGAAGTAATATAACAGTAGGCAAGAATATAAATAGCATTTGAATATATAAAGACATCGATGATATTTTTTGTGATATACCTAATGTTTTATATACTGCAAAATCCGAAATAAATACTTTAACAGTTCTACTAAATATCACGCTTATTAACGCAGCGAATAATAAACTAATACATATCAATAATGAATAATAAACGATATTCATACTAAAGATATCGCCCGAATTATCTAAATAGATAGTACCTGTTGATAACATACCTATATAATCATCAGAAAGCATATTTAATGCGTCCTTAGCTATATCAGTATTTGAAAAATACAAGCATGCTTGTGATGAACTATTACTCATATCATTAAAATATAAATCATAATCGTCACTAGATAATTGAACAGTCAAATCGCCATTTCCACTTTCAGAACCCGCGATTTTAAATGTCTTATCATTTTTTATCGAGAATACTGCATTATATTTTTCAATATCATACAGATTTGAATTCTTTAAAAATATAGTCCCGTTTTCAAGCTCGTTATTCTTTTCGAATGTATAAATAGTCCAATCAACTTCGCCTAATGACATCATTGATTCATTGTACCACTTTGTTACATCTTCTAATGTTGGCTTTTCTTTTAAATTAGATATAAATGAGGCAAACATAGCACATGAAACTATATTCATTTTAAATCTATCATTCTTTTCAAATTCAGGTAATTTTTTAATTATATTTTTATATTTTATTTTAGCTTTTTTAGTTATTATTTTAGCTTCTTTTTTATCTATATTGAAAATATTTAAATTCTTTCTAAATGATTTTTTAAATAATAACCACATTCCAAATGGCATTCCATTATATTTCATATGATACCTCTTAAAAATCTAATCTTATGATTCTTCCTTTAACTATTTTATCCATAATAATATTACATATTTTATGAATAAATATATATTTTAATTTCCTATATCCATGCATATATGATTTTATACTTATATTTTTATAAGGTATTTGCATCAAATCTAATTCCTTTTTAGGTTTAGACAATCCAAAATAAGCACCAACATCTTTTATTCCGGCTTCCTTTAACCATGTTTTTAACATTAGCTTTAATCCTTTTTTATTACATGTATCGAATACTAAGCTAGAATTTTTAAATCTTTTAGATATTTCTAAAAATAAATTTTTAGCATCTTCTCTTTTAAAATAATAAAACACACCTGCAGCTATAAATATTACACCATTATTCTTATTTATTTTATCAATCCATGAATAATCATTTAAATCTGATGATATATTTATTTCTCTATCTCTAAGAGGTATTAATTTATTTCTAACATTAATAACAGATTCAAAATCTATATTATATACACTACATTTTTTATTATCAATTTCTATATAAATATCAAGTAAACCACATCCTAAATTAACTACTGATGTATATGGATATTTTTTTAAATATTCTAATATTTCACATTTTAAATCATATTCTCTTTGGATACATTCAAGTGTCCCATATAAACCAATTTTAGATGTCATTTTCTTTTCTTTAGATTTAAAATCATAATCAATTGAATCTATTATTTTTTTAGTATTTCTATTTCCTTTTAAATTAGGATATTTTAATTCTGCAATATATCTTGCATAAAGTGGTAATATTAATGTTTCTTCTACAGTATTATGTTCTATTTTATATTTCATTATTTATACCTTCTATCCATGAATCTATAAAATCCAATACAATCTTACCATTACCTACATTGCAGTGATTTTCTGCTTCTTCTAATTCTTTAAATAATCTAAATGTTAATGATTTAGTGTTAGTTAACATATCTAATTCTTTATTAATTAAATGATAATCAATAAAATGATCTTGGCTTGCCCCAATAATTAGCATATCTTGTGTTATTTTTTCTGCGACTGGTGCTATATCATATTCTTTTAATTTATTTGCATATTCATATGCATCCTTTGCTTCATATGCATAGCACCCATGCTTTAAACCCCAATCGATTATAGGGCTTTTTTTAGCTCTTTTTTTGAATGCTTTATTAATAATAGGCTTTAAATGAAGCTTCATCGCAAATTTAAATAATTTCTTAGTTTTATTATTTAATTGACCCATAATTACATCTAAAAAACATGGAAAAACACTCCAAGCTACTACTTTAGTTATTCTTGAATCAAATGCGGCAGCTCTAGGTGCTAAATAGCCACCAAGTGATATACCAATAATCGTTATATTATCTAAATTATAATAATCTAATACTGCCTTTACTGGTTCTTCCCATTTATATGTAAAATGCATATTTTGGACTCTTACAACACCGCCTTGGCCTGGTCCTTCAAACATATAAACCTCATATCCTAAATCTTTCAAATATAGGACTGTAAATAAGAATTCTTCAAAATATGAATCATTTCCTCCATGAATTAATATTTTACCTTTAGGAATTCCTTCTGGTTTTAAATGCATTACAGGTAATTTTACATTTTTATAATCTATATAATCTAATTTAATTATTGGATTATCTCCATTAAAATAATCTTCATAATATTCATAAAATAGCTTAGTTGCTAATTCGTAATATTTTTTCTTATCAGGATCACCATCATACATAAAGAATTCACTCATTCTATAATATGCAATCGCGTTATCTATTCTTTCTTCCTTTAATGCGATATCACCTAATTTAATAAGCTCACGTTTCCAATCATTACTATTTTTAATACCATTTGAAATAGGTAAAATATCTTCTAATCTTCCACCATCCCAATTAATTATTCTATTTAATTGATAATTGAAATTTGGCTCATCGTTTAATTTATATACACCTTTTTTTAATTTGTAAGGCGTATTAACATCATATTTTTTCATTATATAACACCCCTAAAATAAAATACAAATCCACGCAATTATAAATGCTGCTATTATATAAATAATAAAATGTCTAAAATGAACCCATTTATTATAACCAAATAAATGTGGTCCAACTATATTTTTTACCTCAGGATAATAATGAGGGAAAAAGTTAGAATGACATAAAAGAATATAATCAAATAGAATAATATCAAATAATTCTAATCCAAATAGCATAATTATTATTCTTATAACAATAAACCAATAAAAAACATCATTTTTAATTGAATAATATATTTGATAGCCTATTGGCGATAATAATAAAATAAAAGCTAAAATAAGCATTATATAGCCTAATATATGTTGGTGCTTAAATCTTTCCATCTTTTCTGTTACAGCATCCTTTATTTCTTTTGGTGCTGATGAAAAGAATTTCTTATTTTGAACAAATCCTACAGCACCCCAAAGTAATATAAAATAGCCAAAGCACATAATTAAAGTTAAAAGAATTGTAATTAACCAACCCATATGTTACCTTCTAAAGAATTCATCAATTAATTCTTTATTACCTATTTTTAATTCATCATCTAAAATAATACATTTATCACATAAGCTATTAGCACATCTAATATCATGGCTAATAGTTATAATTGTTGTATTATGTTTATTTCTATATTCGTTAATGATATTTATCATATTTAATAAATTATCATAATCCTGACCAACTGTAGGCTCATCTAAAAATAATACTTTAGGTAATCTTGCTAAAACTAAGGCAACAGTTAATTTTCTTTTTTCTCCTTCAGATAGACTTAAAGGATGTCTATTTTTATATTTTTCTAAATCAAATTTATTTAATAATTCATATGCTAATTCTTTAGATTTAGCATTATATAATATTTCCTTTTCAACAGTTGGCATAAATAACTGATAATTAGGATTTTGATAAACAATACCAATTTCATCAAACCAATGTCTTTTCTTAGTTGTTATATATTGCTTTATTTCACCATCTGTTGGCTTTATCATTTTTGATAATAATCTTATTAATGTTGTTTTACCTTTACCATTTTCTCCAAGTAATAATAATCTTTCACCTTCATTAATATCGAATGAAATATTATTTATAATCGTTCTATCCTTAATCTTATAAGTAAGATTATTTACTTCAAATATCTTTTTATTTGAATCTATTATTATTCCATTATCGTTGATGATATTCTTCTCATCATCTAAATATTTATTAATATCTTCTATTTCATTTATAATTCCATTTTTAATATCATATATTTTATCGATATATTTAATTAACATATCTAATCTATGCTCAATAATGATTATTGTATAATCATTATTCTTTAAATCAGTTAGTGCATCTAATAATAGCTTAGCTCCAAACTTATCTATATTTGCTAGAGGTTCATCTAATATTATTATTTTAGGATTCATTGCTAGAATCGCACCTGACATTAATCTTTGCTTTTCTCCACCAGACAATGTTTTTGATTTAGCATTTTTATTTAAAGATAAAATATTGCATATATCATTAATCTTAGATTCTATTTCTTTTCTTGCTAAATTAATATTTTCTAAACCAAAAGCTATTTCTTCTTCAACATGAGGCATAACAATTTGACTATCCGCATTTTGAAGTACAACACCAACATTTTTAGATATTTCTGAAATAGATTTACCAATTACATTTTCACCATTAATTAATATCTCACCCTTTATATCACCTTTAATAATATTAGGTATTATTCCAGTAATTAGATTTAATATAGTAGATTTACCAGAGCCTGACATTCCAGCAAGCAAAGTAATCTTTCCATATTCAGCAGTCATATTAATATTTTTTAAAATTATTTCTTTAAATCCTTTATATCTAAAATAGATATTTTTTAATTCTACTGCCTTCATAATTACCCCTTAAATATTATTAATAAAGCAATTGAAGCTCCTATTAATAACACATAAAATAAATCTAATAATTTTAATCTAATAGGCTTATATATTGAATAATCATTACCTGTCATCTTAAAGCCTCTAGTTTCAAGTGACAAAGATAATGTATCTGATATTTCAGTTATTCTCATAATAAGTGGTATTATAAATGCTCTATATAATATCTTAGGATTATATAAAGCAATACCTCTTGATTTCATGGCCTCTCTTATTCTTTTCATTTCAATTTTTAAAATTGGAATAAAAGAAAATGTAATCATTAATCCTATTGTTATAAATCTAGGGCAATGTATTTGATTTAGAGATGTCGTAAAATCAACAATATAAATACTAGCTGCAGGGATTAAAGATATAAATATAGCTAAAAATCTAATAGTCATTCTTAGCATCATATCTGTATCCTTAGTTGATAGATATATTATTAATGTAAATATACCTATAAATAAGCAGGCAGGTATAATCATCTTTAGGGCACTCTTATGCATTCCAAATAATATAAATAAAACATAAAGAGAAGCTAACCAATATAACGTATTAAAATTTTCAGCATATATAAGTCCAAAAATCATTATTACGATTGACGATAATAATGACATTAAAGGATGTATTCTCATTAATTAAATTTACCTGCTTTTCTTAATTCTCTTGATATTTTAATACCTAAAAATGAACCTAAAGCACAAACAAGTATAATGCATCCACTTATAACAAATACTTGCCATAGTTCTGGATTCATCATCGCATTAATTGCGCTCTTAGGATTATCGTTATGATACATTGTATTTAATATTAAGTATAAAAATGGAATGGTAAGTGGTGTATAGATTACACCTGCAAAAAAACATGCTTTATCACTATATTTTCTAAATATAATTAAAACTAATATTTCTGTAATTAATCCACATGAGGCAATACATATAAACATTGGCCAAAACATAAATGCGAGTATTCCACCTAATAACAATGACATAAATGTTAAAGCACCAATCTTTTTAACCTTCATTAATGCTATTACTGGAATAATAGAAAATTGAAAACCAATACAAAGTGGAATAGCACCAAAGATTGGTAGCCCTAATGCTAGTGGCATAATACCACCAGTTAATAGCATTAAGGCTGCCATTATAGCTAAAAATACAATATCTGATATTTTGAATTTCTTAAAGATTTTATTATCTTCTTCCTTTGATTCATCTATATCATCAAAAGGATTTATCTCCTTATCTTCCATATTCTATAATCCTTCCCTTATCAATCTCATATATTCTATCAGCAATAGCCATTGTAGATTTCCTATGAGAAACCAATATAATTGTTTTTTCATTTTTTAAATCCTTCAAAGATTTTAAAATAATACCTTCATTTATCGCATCTACATTAGATGTAACTTCATCTAATAAGATTAATTCTGATCCTCTTAAGAAGCATCTTGCTAAACCAATACGCTGTTTTTCACCAGCTGATAAATTATTTAAAGTTGGTCCAACCTTAGTATTATAACCATCAGGTAATGACATAATAAAATCATGAATAGATGCTTTTTTGCATGCCTCTATTATTTCTTCTTCACTCGCATCTTCTTTAGCAATCTTTAAATTATATAAAATAGTATCATCAAATAGATATGTAGTTTGAGATGCCATTGTTACATTTTCATATAATGAATTAGTATTAATTTCATTAATATCTATGTCATTATATTTAATGCCTTTAGATTCATAAAATCTTAATAATAGCTTTAATAATGTTGATTTACCACAGCCAGATTCTCCAACTATTCCAACTATTTCTCCCTTATTAATATTTAAATTAATATCCTTTAATATTAATTCATTATCATATTTAAAATCTAAATTATTAACATCTAGCTTTTCATATTTAAAATCATTCTTATTAGATACATCTATAACCTGTGGTGCCTCTTCCATTAGATTTAATACTCTATCTCCTGATGCGAAGGTTTGAGTTAAATTTGAAGGTAATGAAGATATAGCAATAATAGGTCCAAATGATGATGTAATAGCTACAACACCAATTATCATAAATCCTAAAGTTAATTCATTATTATTAACTAATATTATTCCTACTATTAAAGACACAATAATAGATAAAGAAACTAATACCTCAGTAATACCAAATGATATAGATGATTTTCTTTTTATTAATGTTGTATTATTAAATAATTTAGTACTTCTTTTATTTATTTCTTCTTTTCTTCTATTTTCTGAATTATTTAATATTATTTCCTTTACACCCTTAATTGAATCTAAGAAATAAGCACTGAAGCTAGCAAATTCATTTCTATATTTAACACCAGTAGATTTTAATGCTTTAGATGAAATAATTGGTAATAATACTCCAATAATCAAATACGAAATTAAAGCAACTAATCCTAAATAAATACTAGATATTATTGATACAAATATAATTATTGTAATAGATGATATTAAAGCTATCGCAATAGGTGATATTGTGTGAGCATAAAATACTTCAAGTGTTTCAATATCAGCAGTTAATAAGGATATAATAGAACCTTTCTTTTTAGATTCTAATTTAGCAGGTGCTAATATTCTTAATTTAGTAAATATTTTATCTCTTATAATAGCAAGTAACTTAAATGCTATATAATGATTAGAATATTGTTCAAAATATCTAAGTATTCCTCTTAATATTCCACAACCTATTGTAAGTGCTATAATCCATCCAAAAGGTAATACTACATTTTCACCAATCACCTTAGCTACACCTAATGATGCAAATATCATTACACCACTAGCACATAAATTACCAATAGCGCCATTTAATATCGCAAGAACCATAACAAAGAAAAATGATCCAACTAAAGTGATTAATTTAAGCATAATTAAAAGTCCATTTCTACGCATTTAAATCACCATCCTTAAATCCTTCTTCTAAGGATTTTTGAGTATTAAATAATTTATTATATCCACCATTTAATTTTAATAATTCATTATGATTTCCAGATTCTTTAATTAATCCATCCTCTAAATAATAAATAATATCTGATTCAATTACATTTTTTAATCTATGAGATATTAATATGACTACCTTATCCTTAGATAATTCTTTTATGTTATCCATAATTATCTTTTCAGATTCAATATCTATATTTGATGTTGCCTCATCAAAGATATAAATATCCTTATTAGTAACTAATGAAATAGCTAAAGAAAGTCTTTGTCTTTCTCCACCTGATATATTTGTAGAATCCTCATTAATTACCTTATCTAAGCCACCATTATCCTTAATGAATTTATCTAAATTAACTAATTTTAATGAAGCCCATATTTCATCTTCAGTTACATCTAGCTTTGCATTTTTAAAATTATCTAATATTGATTCATTGAAAATATATGAATCATATGAAACTACTGATAGATGATTGTAATAATCAATTCTAGATAATGATTCTAATTCCTTATTACCTATGGTAATAGAACCAATATTAGATCTTTCACTACCTGTTATTAGTTTTACAATTGTAGACTTACCACAACCTGATTCACCAACTATTGAATTTAAACCCTTATTAAACTCCATATTGATGTTCTTTAATACATCACGAGTTCCATCATATGTAAATGTTAAATCATTAATTTTAATATCATATGATGTAAGCTTATCTTCATTCCATTTATATTCGTCTATATTTAATAAAGATAATATCTTTCTTCCAGCAGAGGCACCATTCATACCAACATGGAAGGCACTACCAAATCTTCTCATTGGTAAGAAGAATTCTACTGCCACTAAAATCATAAATATAATCGCAAATAATGCAGGTAAAGCTCCACTATTATAAAGACCATCCTTATAATTTAATAAAGCTATTGTTATACCGATACCAGCACCACCATAAGCAACTAAATCCATGATAGTTGTCGATGCTAGCTGCATAACTAGCACCTTCATTGTTATTTTTCTAAATTCTTCTGCAGATTCATTCATTTTAATTTGTCTTTTAGCATCTGCTCTAAATATTTTTAATTCCTTTAATCCATTAACTGAATCTAAGAATGAATCACCCATTGAAATATATTTACCCCAATATTTAGCAAAGACTTTTTTTGCATATTTTGAAACAAAGATAATAGAAGCAGGAATTAAAGGGACAAAGCATATTAAAGCAACTGCAGGTCTAAAATTCATCCATACAGTTAATCCAAATAATACAAATGGAGCTAGCATTGCATAAAAGAATTGTGGAAGATATTCACAATAATATAAATCTATTTGCTCTACACCCTCCATTAATACCTGTGTTAAGCCTGCAACACCAATTTCTTCATTAGTTTTACCATTTAAGGCTATGATTTTTTCATAACCCTTTTCTCTTAAATCTTTCTTTACATTTTTACCTAATAAATCCTTCAATTCAACAGTCATTCTATGAATAAAATATCTAATTATAATACAGCCAATAGCTATACCAATAGGCATTATGTATGTATCTAAATCACTATCAATAGATGCATAATAAATAGATAGTGCAACCATCGCACTAAAGCCTAGATTAGCTAGTAAGCCTACTATCATTAAAATGACAATAATTATTAGATACTTCTTATTCTTACCTAATAATTTAAATAAATTCTTATCTATCATTATTTTTCCTTTCTACCCTTTTGTTTTCTCTTTTAACCTTTATTGTTTTAAATAAATGATTAAAAGACATAATAGGATGAGTAAACATTAATCTTGGTCCTGAATATCTCATTACTTCTCTTATTTTTTCCCTCATTATTGTATTTGATTTATAGCAATGAATTCTACAATTAGCACAGAACCCCTTCTCATCACCAAAAGGACATTTATTTCTTTTCATTTCAACAAATGAATATAAATTATTACAATCATCACATAAATTATTTTTCTTAGTTTTATGCTTCTTATGACAATACATCTTAATCATTGTATTGACTATCTTTAATTCTTTTTCTTTTTTCATTTGTTAAGTCTCATATTATTTTCTAATTCTTTTAATGTGATATGCTTTTCTTTTAAATCATTTAAGTGAAGATTAATATGATTATCTATAATCTCTAGCATTTCATCAGAAATATGGTTTTCCATATTATAGGCTTCCTTTTCTGCTAGGGCTTCACTCGCACCTAGACCAATAAATGCCATCTTTAAAACCTTATGTCTGTTTGCAATTAAAGATGCAATTCCCCTTCCTTCTTCTGTTAATAATATTCTTTTCTTCTCACCAAATGTTATTAATCCCTTATCCTCTAGCTTTCTTAATAACCCAAGAACGCTTGGTCTAGAATAATTCAAAGTTTTAGCAACATCTGCTGATTTAACATATTCCCATTTTAAGGATAAATTATAAATTGTTTTCAAATATAATTGTTCAGATTTTGTAGTTTCCATATAACCCTCCAAATGTTAGTTAACAAATAAAAAATCATAAAAAACGGCTCAATTATTATTCAATTTTTGTTAGGAACACCTAACAAAGTTAGTTATAACTAACTAATCTAAAATAATTATATATCTTATAGTTAGGTATGTCAAACTAATGTACAATTTTTTGTTGTAAATAAAAACACCTTAAGATTATCTCCTAAGGTGTAATTAAACTACTTCTTTAATGTTAAAGTTGTTACTGATTCGACGATGCAACTAAAGTTTTGTGGTTGAGAGAATATGTCTACAATAATTTACTGATATGTGCAGTTAAATAATGTGGATATTTATCTTCAACAAATCCACATTTTTTATATACTTTTATAGCTGCAATATTATCAATATCTACTAAAAGCATCATATCATTATCTTTATTCTCATATAGTGCTTTTGCTAATAGTTTCTTTCCATATCCTTTATTCCTATATTCTTCTTTAACGTAATTATCATATGGTTCATTTTCTTTAAAACAATTAGTAACATCAATGTATCCAATCACTTTATCATTATCTAATGCCACATAAACACTAAACCTATCTTTAGCTTTTATTACTTTCTCCCCTGTCCAATAAGTATCTTTTTCATGAATATTTAGATATTCATCACAATACTTATCTTCTAAAGGCTTTATTTCATCAAATGACATATCTAATTTTTTAGGAATATATATCATTTTCATTTGTTCAGTTTCGAATGTAGCATCATATCCTTTTAGTATGTTTTTCAATAAATAATTCTTAGCATTAAAAACAAAATCACAGTTATACCCTTTATAATTGCTTTTTAGATACTCAAACAATTCTAAATATGCTTTCTCTTCTTTTGATAATCCAAGGAGCATTTCAATATATAATTCATCTGGTAACACTAGCAAAACGAATGCACCTATCACTTTATTACCTGATAAAATCACAAGAGATTCTCTTGTTTCTCTTTTTTGTGTTAGTAAATTTATTTTATCTTCTTCACTAATAATGTGCGGATCAATAAAATCACCTTTAGCATAAAAGGAATCAACAAATTCAGTATAATCTTTTAATGTTTCAACTTTTTTAATCATATTATTACCTCACAAACAAAAGATAACTTATATTAAAATACTGAATTAATTTTGCAATATTTTGAAATGAAGCATTATATAGAATATCATCGCTAGAATTATACTTTCTTAATGTATTTAAGCTTAATGAAGTAGCTTTACATAAATCATTTAAGGAACATCTCTTTTCTTCACATAGTATTCTTAATATTGTTTTTCCGTTTTCCTTTTTATGGAAGTAATCAACCAATGACGAAAAATCCATTTCGTGATAAATAGAATATATATTCATCATTTCTTCAAAAGGTAATTTTAAGAAAAGATACACAAATGGCTTTTTTGTTTTAATATGCAAATCAAAATAGTTTTGACCGCACCAATATGCATCATTGTATACACCATAGCTATTATCTTCTTTTGGTTCATAGCCAGTAATAGAAAATAATAACTGTTCTATTGGCTTATTAAATAATTCATTATATTTATCTTTTTCAATTGCATCTATAAAAGAGCTATTTGAAAGCATATTTGTAAATGATTTAAAATTAATCTTATTTCTAACTGCTAATACAAATAACCTAGAAAAAGTTTCTCTTAAATTATCTAATTCATAATCATTCATTATCCATCACCAAATCTCTAAGTCTAATTCCTTTTTTATACCTATCAGCTTCTAATAAATCAGTAAAAATCTTATCTGCATCACTTTTTCTTTTATAATAATCCTCTTGGCTTTTTTCAGACACTTCTTGATAATCAATAAACTTTATCAGTTTGAACGCTCTTTCAGATATTAGAACATATTGTTTACCTAAATCTCCTGCTGTAAAAATCGAATTCAATGATTCAAGTGTTATTTCACTTCTAACAAAAGCTTCAGGAAAATGGAAATAACTATCATCAGCACGATATCCAATTACAACATCATAATCACTAACTTTAAGTAAATATTTGTCTTCAAGATATTTTAATTCTCTTGGATAATTATTTCTTAAGCTACTTGATAATTCTCTATTATGCATTAATAAACTAACCCAATATAAAACATCATTAAATGGAGGCTTCGTCAAATCAAGAATTTTTAATCTATCATCTCTTAAACTATATTTATTGATATATCCTTTACCACTTCTTTTTGCAGCCCATTCTTTTGCAAGTCCTTTATTAGTTGTGCAATAAAAGCCAAGCCCATAATCATTGTGAATATTACCTTTTAAATATTCTGGTTCTTTTATTATAAATTCACTACCATGATATAAAATTCTTTCCATAATCTATATTGTGTACATTTTTTGCTGTTTTGATGTACTACAATACACCAAAATACATTTTTTACATACACGTTCCTTTCGTTTTTATTATAGCAGTAAATATTGAATAATGCAAGAAAAAACACCTTAAGATTATCTCCTAAGGTGTAATTAAACTACTTCTTTAATGTTAAAGTTGTTACTGATTCTACTAAAGCAGTATTTGGGAACATATCTACAGGTGTAATAGAATTAACATTATATTTTTCAGTAAGTCTATTTAAATTCTTTGCTAGTGTTGCAGGATTACATGAAACATAAATTAATCTCTTTACATTAGATTCTAATATAGCATTAATGAATTTATCATCAAGACCAGTTCTAGGTGGATCTACTACTATTACATCAAATGTAATACCATCCTTTATTAACTTAGGCAATAGCTCATGAGCATTACCTTGCATAAATTTAGCATTGCTAATCTTATTTAATTTAGCATTTTCTGTAGCGGCAATTACTGAATCCTTATTATATTCAATACCAATTACCTCTTTAGAATTATGAGCTAAATATAAACCAATTGAACCAACACCACAATAAGCATCTAATACTCTTTCCTTAAAGCTTAGCTTACAAGCCTTTAATACAACATCATACATTGCTTCTGCTTGTGCTGAGTTTAATTGGAAGAATGTATTAGGATAGATTTGATATTTAATCTTACCTAATGTTTCAATGATATAAGGCTTACCCTCTAATAATTCGATATCCTTACCAATGATTTCAGCACCAGAATCTAATGAATCATTAACTGATCTATAAACACCAATTACATTCTTAAGCCCTGCTACCTTCTTGGCTAATTCCTTAACCTTATCATTCTTTTCGTAGCATACCAAGCATACTAATGCCTCATTCTTCTTATTTACTCTTATAGTTATATATCTAATAATTCCTCTATTAGTTTTATAAGAGAAAATAGATAGCTTTAATTCATCAATAAGCTTACAAATCTTATTATTTAAATCATTAATAGTATCCTTTTGTACTAAGCAATTATTAATAGATACAGCAATATTTGAATTAGCCTTTGTCATGGCTACGCTAGCACCACTAGCATTCTTTACAACCTGAAGCTGACTTCTATTTCTATATTTGAAGCATTCAGATTCTAAAGTTGGCTTTATTTCAAATTGTCTTGTATTTATCTTTGTATATCTATTGATAGATTCAATTAGAATCTCTCTCTTTAATTCCTTCATTAGTGATGGTGCTATATGCATTGTATTACATCCACCACATTCATTATAATATGGACATTCAGGTTCCTTTCTATCACTTGATGCATGCTTTATTTCTAATGTTTTAGCAAAAGCCATCTTATCTAAAACCTTAGTTATTTCAACATTGTGTCCCTCTCCTGGAATCGCACCATCTACAAATACAGCAACATGATTATAAAAACCAATACCTTCTCCATTAATACCTAATCTTTTAACATCTAGGATAAAATTATCTCCTACCTTAAGATTATTTGCCATCTTTCTTCACCGCCTTAAAATCATTAAATTTGGCAAAGCCATTTGAATTTGCATTACCTCTAGCAAATAGACCATATTTACCACCAATCCATCTTCCAGGTAATCCAACAAATTCTTTATTAATTTTCTTACCATTTATGCCAAATTTATAAACACCAGGATATTTAAAATATAAATTAAATACAACATTATCATTATCATATTCAAATTCTTCTAATACATTATCCTGATTATTAAATGAGCCTTCACTCAATAATATATAATTCTTATTATTTTTTCTTTTTACACTAATATATGCATATTCCCTACCCATGAAGCATAAGCCAGCCTCATCACCTTCATTTTTTAGGCTCAAAACGATTTTTACACTTACATTGAATGAGAATGCATTTATCTTAGTTAAGAATAAATTAGGGCACAAATTTAAGCTATTAGCTGATTCTAAATCATTTACACATTTTAAAATTAATCCCTTATCCAATTTATACCATTCTTCTTTTAAATATGCAGGAGTTTGCCACATAAGTGATAGTTTATCATTTTTAAACTTATCACTCATTAATAAATCATAATTAGATTCCTTATCAACTAAATAATCATAAGAATCTACTGGAGTACCTGCAAGTAGTGGATCCTTCACACTACCACATAATGGCCAGCCATCACTCCAAGTAACTGGCTCTAAGTTAACAATTCTTCCATATACACCCATATCCTGGAAATGAATAAAGGCATAATTACCATCAGGTAAATCTATTAAAGCTCCCTGATGTGGTCCATTTATTTTAGAATCATTTTGTAGCATAATGATTTTTTCTTCATATGGACCATAAATATTTTTACTTCTTAATGCTGTTTGCCAGCCTGTTTTAACTGAACCTGCTGGAGCCAGAATATAAATATAATCATCTATTTTATAGAACTTAGGACCTTCAATTGTAGGCTGAGTATTATGACCATCATAAATAAATTTATAATCAGTTAATCTCTTCCTACAATCCTTAGTTATTTCAAATACAGCAAGCTTAGAATTAAATCCAATTCTAGATTTAACAAAGCCAATAACTACATAGCATTTATCATCTAACCAAATTGGACATGGATCCTCATAGCCCTTTCCTTCTAGAATAGGCCAAGGCTCACTCCAATCTCCCTTTTCAATATCTGTACATTCAGATACATAGATGCCTTCATCAGGAAATGGAATAAATGCGTAAAATTTACCTTCATTATATCGAATTGAAGGTGCCCAAGCACCTTCACCATGACATACCTTATTAAATTTATCAAATGGAAGCTTATCAAATATATAACCTATTTGTTTCCAATTAACTAAATTTTTAGATTTTAATACAGGAACACCTGGAAAGTGATTAAATGATGATGCAATCATATAATAATTATCTTTATGTCTAATTACATCTGGATCTGAATAATCAGATACAATAATTGGATTATTATATTTCATCATCTAACCTCCCATTATATTCTCATAATATCATTTACAGTAACGAAGATCATTAAACCTAATAATAGAATCATAAAGATACCATTAATAATAGCTTCCACCTTCTTAGGAACCCTCTTCTTTGTTATAGCCTCAATAATAACAAATAATATCTTACCACCATCTAATGCAGGAATAGGTAATAAATTAACAATACCTAAATTTACAGATAACATAGCAGCGAATGCTAATAATGGAATAATACCAGCATTAACATAAGATTTAATTTGACCAAAGATACCAACTACACCACTTAAATTAGATACTCCAACCTGTCTTACATCTGATGGAGCGATTAATAGCTTTAATGTTCTAAAGATAACTGTGAAATCTGTCCAGAACATTTCAAATGCTTGACCAATACATGGGAAGAAATCGAAATGTGTTGTTGAGCTTACACCAATTAAATGAACAATCTTAGTAACATTTTGGCTTTCTAATAATTCGTCTGTATATGGTTCTATTTCTTTTGATTCAGAATATGAAATTAAATTATATTCATCATCAGATTTATCTTCAGTATTTTTATTATCTAAATGATAATATTGGAATTTAATTGTAGGAGCACCTTTTCCAACATGCTCGCTAACTAAATATGCTAAATAGCCATAACCACTTAATGATTTACCATCAACCTCATATGATGATTCATTTAATGAATATTCAGTACCATCAATTGAAATGCCTACTAAATAATCACCCTTAGCAATCTTATTAGCAAAATTTGAATCATCCTTATTCTTATAAACAGGATTTACATTACCAACCTCTAAACCATAGATTCCACTCTTTGTTGGTACTTCTACTAATCCTTTTGTTGTAGCACCATAATCAGATAAGCCAAATGAATTAAATGCAGTACGTGAATAAATCACATATTCAAATTCTTCATTATTTCTTGAAACCTTAATAGTCGCACTTGTTTGATAGTTTTCATATACCTTACTCATTTCTGATGAGAAGCTATCCCAGCTAGATGTAGCTACACCATTTACAGAAATGATTTTATCTCCTGCCTGTAATACCTCACTTGCAGGGAAGTTTTCTGTAATACCACCAATTTCATTTGATGATGTATTAGCTACACCTGAAGCAAATGAAACAATGAAATAAATAATTAATGCTAATATAAAATTCATAAAAGCACCAGCGAAGAATACAATTAATCTCCAAGGCTTAGATTTAGAATCAACTGTTCTTTCATATGGTGGAATACCTAATCTTTGATTCTTTTCAAAGATGTATGTTGCATTATCAGAAACGAAATATTGATTTACATTACCACTTTCGTCCTCTAATGTAATATACATAGGCTCACCATTATCGCCTAATAAATCTAATTCAATAGCTTTACCTCTTACACTAGATTCTCTTGATGGGTCTAAGACTACCTCTGTAATCTTACCCTCCTCATCAAAATTAAGACCTATTTCAGGTTGCTTCTTAATGTCAGATGATAAATCAATCATACCTGCCATTTGAACAAATCCACCAATTGGAATTGCTCTTATAGAATATTGAGTTTCACCCTTTTGCTTTTTATAAATAATAGGACCAAATCCAATAGAGTAATCATAGCATAATACTCCTGCCTTTTTAGCCGCTACTAAATGTCCAAGCTCATGTAATGAAATACTTAAACCAATTATAATTACAAAAGCTAAAATAGCTATTATAGTAAGAAATGGTTCACTTAATGCTAATATCATAATTAATCACCATATTTTTTATAAATATTATTCATAATTTCCTTACTTACAGAAATTATATTATCAAGATTATATTCAATGCCTTGATATTTTGTGTTAGTAATCTCTTCATAAATAATATCTTCTATTTGTAAAAACTTAATTTTCTTTTCTAAGAATAATTTAACAGCAGCCTCATTAGCTGCATTTAATACAGCATAATAAATACCACCTGATTTAGCTGCCATATATGCATATAAAAGACAAGGATATCTTTTATAATCTAGCTTTCTAAAATGTAAATCTAAACCAAATATATCTAGATTATCAGACTCTAAATTATTATGAGATGGATATCTTAAAGCATAAGATATTGGAGTATGCATATCTGCAGTACCAAGCTCAGCCTTAATAGTACCATCATTATATTCAACCATAGAGTGAACAATAGATTCAGGATGTAATACAGCTTCTATCTTGTTATAAGGCATATCAAATAAATAATGTGCCTCAATAACCTCAAAGCCCTTATTCATCATAGTCGCTGAATCAATAGTTATCTTAGCACCCATCTTCCAATTAGGATGCTTTAGGGCATCATCAACTGTAACATCAACTAGCTCTTCTCTTTCCTTATTTCTAAAAGAACCACCAGATGCTGTTATTAATAATCTTTTAACCTCAGTTTTTTTCTCACCCTGTAAGCATTGTAAAATAGCAGAATGCTCTGAATCAATAGGAACTAAATCAACATTATTTTCCTTTACTAATGATTTAATGATATCACCAGCAACAACTAATGTTTCCTTATTTGCTAAACAAATAGTCTTTTTAGATTTAATAGCATAGACTGTAGGTAATAATCCAGAAATACCAACTAAGGCATTAACAAATACCTCATCTTCATATTTATCATTATGATAAGAAGATACCTCTAATAAGCCCTCATCACCATAAACAATTTTAGGATTATATGATAAATCACATTTATTTTCTCTAAAGCATACAATTTCAGGCTTAAATTCTTCTATTAATTCCTTAGCTAGCTTTAAATCTCTACCAAGTGATAAGCCTACTACCTTAAATTCATTTGGATTTGATCTAACAATATCTAATGTTTGTCTTCCTATAGAGCCTGAAGCTCCAACAATATATAAATATCTCATTTATAACACTTCCATTATGCAAATAGACAAAGAATAATTACTAAAATTAATAAGAACATCGCAGATGCGAAGAATGCAGAATCGAATCTATCTAATATACCACCATGTCCTGGGAAGATATTAGAATAATCCTTTATACCATAAGCTCTCTTAAGCTTAGAAGCTACTAAGTCTCCAATTTGAGAACAAATTGATAAGAATAATGTTAATACAATAGCTACTATAATATTACCGAATGTTGAGAAATCCTCTTTAATAATTCCATCAAAGAATTCAATAGATTCACCATGGAATGCAGGTGAAATTAATGAATACATTGAAATAATAACTGTACCTAATACTAATGCTGTAATTGTACCACCAATAGCACCCTCCCAGGTTTTCTTAGGAGAAATAGTTGGCGCCATCTTATGCTTTCCAAATAACATACCAAACACTAAGGCAAATGTATCAGTGAATATTGTAATTGCAAGTAAATATACAATGAATCTTAATCCGAATGAATATAATACTGTAAATGCTCCTACGCAAATACCAGAATATAATACGGATAAGAACAAACGACCTACATCAGAAACCTCAAAATCAGGAACTAAAACCATCATTGTCATAAATGCTAAGAACATAAGGATGATTGCAGTAAATGGAGTTGTAAATTTATCGAATAAGATACCCTTTAATATTTTATGAATCATAGGGTCTTCTCTAAATTTAGAACCAAACGAAGACATATAGAACCAGTTAACAACTGAGAAATACATAACAATTGTTAAAAATACTGTAAAAATCTTAACCCATAAAGGAATCTTTTTAGACTTGTCATACATATTTAATAGTTCTATTTCAGCTCCGACAGCTACGAACATTAAAAGAACCTCTAATATCCTTCTACAAATAACAAATTTTACAGAAAGAATTAATAAAGGCAAAGCTATCATTATTAATATACTTGCAGTGACAAAACGTTTTTTCACGATTTTAGCCTCCCTTTTTAAGGATTATTATCAATAATCCTACAAAAATTCATTTTATTATATCATTTTGAATTATAAAAATCTAGATATTAGAGCCAAATGAGGGCTTTATTAAGAAAAAATGATTGGATATAAATCCAACCAATTTATTTCTTCTTTTTATTTCTAACAACAAAGAATAGAACCAAGCATAATATAACTATAATTGCCGCAGCAACACTAGCTATTATTATAGCAGGTCCATAAACACCCATAGGAGCTACATCTAAAAGCATAACTAAAATATCCTTTCTATAAATTTTCTTATTTTTTATTTTTCTTTTTATATCTAATAACAAAGAATAAAAGTAAAACTAACGCAATTACAACACCAGCAGCAATACTAGCAATAACTAAGCTATTACTACCATTGTTTTCTGTTATTGGATTATCAAAATTATCAACTATAACATCTAAGAACATAGCTTAATTCCTTTCTATATACTTATATTTGCTAAAGCCAATAGGCTTGTTAATAAAAGCCCAATTGAAAAGCTAAATGCATTACAAAAGAATCCATATAAAAGACTCTTCTTTTTATCTTTGATAATTAAGTAATATAAGAATGCTTCTATAAATACTATTAATATTTCTAATCCTGTAACTACCAAATAATATTGTAGCATAGAATCAAAAATATAATACTTCAAGAATAAATTAAGAGGTATATTTGTTGCTGCATTAATAACTAAAGAAGCAAATAATACCTTCATTCTTCTTTCAGATAGTATAAGTAATACAATCACTTCTATTAAGCATGTAAGTAAATAATATATTAAGATATCTATATCAATCACCTAGCCTTGCTTTATTAATTTTTATATTAACAAATAACACTAGGAATAATGATAATAGGCTACCTATACCTATCAATATTTTAGTAGCTATATCTGGATAATTAATCATACCAAATAAATAACCAGGAACTAAGAAGGCAGCTAGTAAGCCAAAGGCAAAGCCTTCTTTTTCCTTTAATAAATCATTTATTAAATATAATGTTAATGGCATTGAGCAGTTAAATAATAAAATGCCTAGTAATGCCAAATATAAATATGAATTAAAGAATATTAATAATATAGCAGATAATACCATTGTAATAATTATTGTTTTATTGATGCCAATAAATTTAGCTATAACACCACCTAATGCTTTACCAAGCATTGATGCAGCACCTATCATTATTAAAACCCATAAAGGCTTTTCAAATTCTAGTGGTATTATTTTGCCTACAAATGATCTTATTAATACAACTACTACGATTAGCAGGATTAGTACTAAAAGCCAATCCTGGCTCAATTTAATATCATTTAATACAGGTTTATCTTCTACTTCATAATCCTTAGATAATAAAAGAATTAATGTAATTATTACAGCAAGGCTTATAAATGTAATCCATACTGCTAAATGATGGATATTTGTTCCTATTACTAGACCTAAAGCACCAGTTGAAACAAATACACCTAAATATACAATATTGTTATTTGTTTTAGATATAACATATTTACCACCACAAACATGGAAGAATGAATTACCTATACCTAGTAAGATTGCGCTTATTATATATTGGAATTTAAATATAATTCCTAATATAAGAGATGCGATTGAGATTATTAAGAATAATCTTTCCTTATCCTTATATCTATCAATTAATAATCCTACAAATGGCTGTGTGCAAAAGGCTATAATATTATACATTAAAAATATGATTAATGATTTATTATCATTACCATCATACAATGATGAGAATATAACTAAGGCACAAATGCCATCTACTAAAAAATGTAGGGTTGTAAATAGAATAGTTGCGATAGTAGGCTTAATCTTAAACATAAAAACTCCAAAAATAACTTATTTAATAATTAAGTACGATTTTATACTTCGAATCAATTATAGCACACAGAAAAATGTTTTTGTATAAAAAAACAATTTGCGCAAAATGCGCAAATTATTAATTACATAGACATTAATTCGTCTTGCTTCTTCTTTGTTACTGCTTCAACTTCTTCAATCTTCTTATCAGTAAGCTTTTGGCAGTCCTCTAAAGCACTCTTCTCATCATCCTCAGGTAACTCTAGCTTCTTAATTTGATCATTTAAGTCACGTCTAACATTTCTAACGTTAACCTTTGCAGCCTCACTCATCTTAGCAACAAGCTTAGCAAGCTCACGTCTTCTTTCCTCTGTCATTTGAGGTAATACTAATCTAATACCATTACCATCAGATTGAGGAGTTAATCCTAGAGGTGATGCATAAATAGCTGATTCGATAGCCTTAATTGATGACTTATCGAAAGGCTTAATATATAGCTGATTAGCTTCAGGAATAGTAATTGAAGAAATCTGCTTAATTGGTGTCATAACACCATAATAATCAATTGAAATAGAATCTAATAAAGATGCATTAGCTCTACCAGTTCTAACAGTAGTTAATTCTCTTTCGTATGCGGCAATTGCCTTGTCCATTCTTTCTTCAGCTTCAAGCTGAGCCATTTCTAATTCTTCCATTTTCTTCCTCCTAATTAAAACTTAACCTTAGTTCCAATATTTTCGCCCTTTACAGCTCTTAAGATATTACCATCCTTATTCATGTTGAATACGATAAGTGGTAATTTATTATCTCTACATAGTGAAGCAGCTGTTGAATCCATAACTGCTAAACCCTTTTCTAATATTTCATTAAATGTTAATTCACTATACATATGAGCATTAGGATTCTTTCTTGGATCAGAATCATAAATACCCTCTGTACCATTCTTAGCCATTAATACAATCTCAGCACCGATTTCAGTAGCACGCAATACACATGCTGTATCAGTTGAGAAATAAGGGCTACCAAGACCACCAGCGAAGATACAAACTCTTCTCTTCTCTAGATGTCTAATTGCCTTTCTTCTAATATATGGTTCAGCAACTGTATCAATAGGAAGTGCTGTCATACATCTTGTTGGAACTCCCATTCCCTCAAGTGCATCCTGGATTGATAATCCATTCATAATAGTAGCTAACATTCCCATATAATCAGCTTGAGCTCTTTCCATTCCAAGCTCCTCACCAATTTTACCTCTCCAAATATTTCCGCCACCAACAACGATACCAATTTCAGTACCTAAATCATAGATTTGCTTAATTTGGGCGGCTATACCTTTAACAGTTTCAGGATCAATGATTGCATTTGAATCAGCCTTTAGAGCTTCACCTGAAAGCTTTAATAATATACGCTTATACATATTTAAATCCATCCTTTATACCTAATAGACAAGCTATTATTTTTTCAAAGATTATTTTACCATATTGTTTTAATTAATACTAATACTTTTTGATAAAACATTGATTTGTTTCAAAAAAAATAACCGCAAAATTTTGCGGTTATCAATTATTACTTATTGAATGCAGCAGATTGAGCAGCAACTTCAGCAGCGAAATCTACTTCTTGCTTTTCAATACCTTCACCAACAGCTAAACGGATGAATGTAACAACCTTAGACTTAGCACCAGCAACATATGCCTCAACTGTTTGATCAGGATTCTTAACGAATTGTTGAGATAATAAGCAAATTTCCTTTAAGCTCTTCTCAAGTCTACCTGGAACAATCTTGTCAGCAATGATTTGCTCTGGCTTTGGTTTAGGTGATGTAGCATTCTCATTTAAAGCTGTAGCTAAGATGATTTCTCTTTCCTTAGCAACTTCTTCAGCTGGAATATCATCCTTAGATACATATCTAGGACCCATAGCAGCTACATGCATAGCAACGTCCTTAGCAACAACCTCATCGTTACCATCTAATACAGTAACAACAACGATTCTACCACCAGCATGCTTATAAGCACCGAATACTTGTGCGTCAGTCTTCTCTAATACTGTAACTCTTCTTAAAGAAATCTTTTCACCAATTACACCTGAAGCCTCAAGAATAATTGTATTTAAATCCTTGCCTTCTGCCTCTACCTTTAATGCACATTCAGTACACTTAGCATCAGAATTAACAATGATTTCAC
The DNA here is from genome assembly GCA_017449215.1 of Acholeplasmatales bacterium. Taxonomy (GTDB): domain Bacteria; phylum Bacillota_I; class Bacilli_A; order Acholeplasmatales; family Anaeroplasmataceae; genus Anaeroplasma. The sequence goes on from JAFSJY010000070.1 coordinate 51,810, forward strand.
CAACCTTGTTTAATAAGTCAACGAACTTAGCGTTTTGAGCAACGAAGTCTGTTTGAGAATTTAATTCAAATACAACAGCCTTATTACCCTTGATTGCATATGAGCAAAGACCTTCAGCAGCGATAGCGCCTTCCTTCTTTACAGCCTTAGCAATACCCTTTTCTCTTAACCAAGTTACAGCAGCTTCCATATCGCCGTCTGTAGCAGTTAATGCCTTCTTACAGTCTAACATACCTGCAGAAGTCTTTTCACGTAAATCCTTAACCATTTGCGCAGTAATATTTGCCATCTTTTTATCCTCCGAATAAATTATTCAGCCTTAGCTTCAGCAGCTGGCTTCTTTGCAGCTGGCTTCTTAGCTGGCTTCTTGTCGCCATCCTTCTTAGGAGCAGCAGCCTTCTTAGCAGCTCTTTCTTCCTTCTTAGCAGCGTCTTCCTTCTTGATTTCTTCTGCTTGGTTGATACCTTCTGCAGCGTCATCAAACTTTTCAACAACACCACCGTTAGCCTCGATTACAGCGTTAGCCATAACCCATGTAACTAACTTAACAGCACGGATTGCGTCATCATTTGCTGGAATAACATAATCAACATCATCAGGATCACAGTTTGTATCAACAATACCAAATACTGGGATGTTTAGCTTTCTAGCTTCTAAAATTGCATTGTGTTCCTTGTGTGGGTCAACGATGAATAAAGCATCTGGAAGCTTCTTCATATCCTTAATACCACCTAAGAACTTCTCTAACTTATCTCTTTCAGCCTTAACTTGAGCAGCTTCCTTCTTAGTAAGCTTATCGAAAGAGCCATCCTCTTCCATCTCATATAGGCTTTGTAACTTTTGAATTCTCTTTCTAATTGTCTTGAAGTTAGTTAAAGTACCACCTAACCATCTTTGGTTAACATAGTACATACCACATCTAGCTGCTTCTTCCTTAACAGCCTCTTGTGCTTGCTTCTTAGTACCTACGAAAAGTACCTTTCCTTCATTCTTTGCGATTTCAAATAGAGCTGCATAAGCCTTTTCGATTTCATTTGCAGTCTTTTGTAAATCGATGATGTAAATACCATTTCTAGCTGTAAATACATACTTAGCCATCTTAGGATTCCATCTACGAGTAGCATGTCCAAAATGAACACCTGACTCTAATAATTGTTTCATTGAAACTACTGATTCAGACATTTTTAATTTTCCTCCATTTTATTTTTGTTTTCTGTCCTCTGCCTTCTTCAACGTTCGCCTCCAACAACTAAGTGCACACGACGGCAAACTCCAAAAGCATGTGTATTTTTTGTGCCTTTTAAATATTATCATAATGACTGTCAATTTTCAACACATTTTTAAAAATAAAGAAAAAATGAGGACTCGCCTCATTTTATAATTAATTATAATTCCTTAACTTCTTTTCCAGTAGCTACATAATTTTCATCAAATTCAATAGTTACCTTATTAATAGATGAAATCTTAGAATCTACCAAAGTTCCATCTGTATCAATTTCCTTATCACCAGTTGTTAATTGACAATAGATAGGTGCGAATACAACCTTCTCAAGAATCTTTTGCTTTTGCATATTCTTTTCGCCATAGTTTCTAACAACAAATGTAGGAACATAAACTACATCAACAGTAATATCTCTACTACCAGCCTTATATGCTGCTACTGCACCCTTAGCAGATTTAGTGAATGATAATGAAGAAACAGTATTTATTTCAAAATCAAATAAATCATTATATTGGTGAAGACCCTTTTCAGTATCAAATAACTTAGCGGCTACCTGGGCTTGCTCAGATTCATAAATAGAATTTGATGTTCTAAATAATAATGATTTAATAGCATAGCTTTGTACTCTTTCACCTAATGTTTCTAAATCACTATCGATATTAATAGAATATACAAATGCTGTACTCTTAATATCATTAGATACATAAGCAGTATAGTAATCAGCTGATTCATCTAAATCAACAGTTGAATCTAATCTCTTAGCCTTATTATTTAAATCATAGATGAAATCTAAATTATATTTATCTTTAACTTCTGATAGGTCTAATGCTAAATCACTTCTAACAATTGTTAAATCACCATCTGAACTAGATGAACATGCAGCTAGTGTAGCTAAAGCAACTAAACCAACAGTAACTGAAATCACTTTCTTTTTCATACAATAATTTCTCCTTACTTTGAACAAAAAGAATTATAACAAAATCAAATAAATATTACAAGATTAACTTTTATTCTTTGAAGGTTTTATGGCTCTAGGATGAGCCTTTGTATAATCCTCTCTCATCTTCTCAATTGAGACATGAGTGTAAATTTGAGTTGTTGATAAATTCTCATGACCTAATAATTCCTGAACAGTTCTTAAATCCATTCCGTTATTTAAAAGTGCTGTTGCGAAGGAATGTCTTAGCATATGAGGTGAAATATGGAATGTTTCACCAGCATCCTTAACAAGCTTTTCTAATATCTTTCTTACACCAACTCTTGATAAAGTAGTACCATTTTTATTTAAGAATACATACCTATTTTCAGTATCCTTAGAATTATATAATATTTCAGGTCTAAATACAGAAATATAATGCTTAAGCATTTCACCTAAGCCCTCATACATAATTACATCTCTATCCTTTCCACCCTTACCGCCTCTTACTCTAATAATTCTTTCAGAAAAGTCGATATCTCTTATTTGCATATTACATAATTCAGAAACTCTTAATCCACATCCATATAAGCATCCTAGAATACAGAAATTTCTATAGCCTAATTTATTTTCTAAATCACATGCATCAAATAACATTACTATTTCACTTTCATTTATAACCTTTGGTAAATGTTTAGGAATCTTTGGAAGCTTTTCTAAATCCTTAAAATAGTTTTCCTTAAAAAGATCATTTTTTACACAAAAGCTATAAAATGATGAAAGGCTAGAAATATGACGTCTAATGCTAGTGCTTTTATACTTTTGATTAGTCATATATGAAACATAGTTTTCAGGATGTCTCATAGAAATATGTAGTATATCTTTAGCCATTTTTTCAGTTTTAATAAAAGCACTAAAATCATTTATATCATGTAAATAATTAGAAATAGTATTTTCTGAATATCCCTTTTCATTTACTAAATATGAAATAAATTCTTGTACTGCCTCATCAGGTGTAACTTTAATTATCATTTATTTTCTTTAGCTCTCTTTCAAAATCTGCAAATGCTCTATCGCGATATAATTCCTTTCTATTAGCCTTTTTATGTGGCATATTTAAATCCTCCATAATACCAAAATTAGCATTCATTGGTTGGAAGTCATTTTCATTTGCTTCACATATATAATGGCTTAAAGCACCAAGTACTGTTGTTCTTGGTAAATAAATAGGATCTAATCCCTTTAAATATCTATCCATACTTACCGCAGCGTAAATGCCAGATGCTGCAGATTCAACATATCCTTCTACTCCAGATAATTGTCCTGCAATAAATAAATTAGGATATGCTCTAGTTTGGAAATTAGGATTTAATATCTTAGGTGCGTTAATATAAGTATTCTTATGCATTCTTCCATATTTAGCAAATCTTGCATTTTCAAGACCTGGAATCATTTGGAATACTCTTTTTTGCTCAGGGAATTTCAAATGAGTTTGGAAGCCTACAATATTATACATAGTCTTTGCAGCGTCATCCTGTCTTAATTGAACAACTGCATATGGCTTACCACCATCTGGTGTTCTTAATCCAACAGGCTTCATAGGACCAAATGTTAATGTCTGAGGTCCTCTTTTTGCCATAATTTCAACTGGCATACAGCTTTCAAATACCTTAAGCTCAAAATCATGAGTCTCAGCACATTCAGCATTTATTAATGCATCATAGAATGCATCAAATTCTTCCTTTGTCATTGGACAATTATAATATGATGGTTCACCCTTATCATATCTACTTTTTAAATATGCCTTTTCATAATTAATTGAATCAGCATAGATAATTGGTGCTTGTGCATCAAAGAAATAAAAATCATCTAATCCAAATAATCTTTTTATTTCATCACATAAAGGCCCTGATGTTAATGGACCTGTTGCGATAATAGTAGGAACATTAACATCTATTTTAGATACCTCTTCATTTACTATCTTTACATTAGGTAATGATTTAATTGCCTTTGTAATAGCATCAGAGAATCCCTCTCTATCTACAGCTAAGGCACCACCAGCCTCAACCTTATTCTCATGTGCGCATTTAACAATTAGTGAACCTAATAGCTCCATCTCACGCTTTAAAATACCACAAGCATTAGTATCAGAATCACTCTTTAGTGAATTTGAACAAACAAGCTCACCAAATTTTTCTGTTTTATGAGCAGGTGTCATTTTAACTGGTCTCATCTCATAAAGAGTAATATCATATCCTTTTTTTGATAAATACCAGCAAGCCTCACATCCAGCTAAGCCCGCTCCAATAATATTAATATTCATAACAACTACCTATATTCTACAATTTCTTTTATATCTTTTCTTGTATTATGCTTCTTAACCTCGTTAGGATATCCAGTAGGAAGTAAGGCTAATACCTTAATATTTTCAGGTAATCCTAATATCTCTTCTACCTTATCCTCGTGCATACTACATACGAAGCATGAACCTAATCCTAATGCTGTAATAGCATTCATCATATTTGTTGTGACTATAGTGGCATCTACCATACCAAAGCCTCTATCATCACTTTTTCTTACCCATGCTTCTTTAGTATTATAAGCAATTACAAAAATTAATCCAGCATTAAATGTATATTTACATGCAGTCTTTAATTTTTCTAATATTTCCTTAGATTTACATACATATATTCTTTCAGGCTGAAAATTAACCGCAGTTGGTGATAATCTTCCTGCCTCTAATATTTTATCTATTAATTCTTGCTCTACTTCCTTATCCTTAAAATCACGACAAGAATATCTTTTTTCTAATACCTCAAAAAATTCCATCTAGTCCTCCATAAATAGGTCACTTGCAAATTGTTCTAAAAATTCATTAACAAATGCCTTTTTTTCATCCCAATATTTTCTTGCTATAGGAGTTACCATATAATCCTGATTTAAAATATGGCCAGAATGCTTCATTATTTCTGATAGGGAATCCTCATAATTATTACAGCCTAGGGCACCCTTAGAAAGTAAATCCCAGACAATTCCCATGCAGCCTTCCTCATCTAATAAATCAGCCTCTAATAATAATATTAATTCATCAGTACTATTCTTATCCTTTAATAATGTTTTATCAGAATGTAAGGAAATGATTCTTGCTACCTCATTAGAAAAATCAACATCGAAATTATTTTCCTTAGCATAATCTAAAAACATCTTAGCTGATTCCTCTGCGTGATTTTCCTTGCCATGAGAATAACCAATATCATGGAAAATCGCTGCTGTATATAAAATATCAGTATTACAATTTGGCTTATCAGCTACTAACCTCTTACACCACTTATAAATTCTTATAGAATGTGTATATCTAGATCTAAAACAATGATTAGGTTTAGGTGGCTTAATAGCATTATTTTCCTCTAATGTTTTTTTAACATATTCTAGCATCTTATCGAAATCCATAATATCACCCACTTTAAAAAATATTATAACAAAAAACAAGCGGAAATAAAATCCGCTTGTTAATCTTAATATGTATGAATTTCACCAATTTCGTAATTATAATTATTAAAATAATTAATATATTCACTCATATCAACATCAGTAAACATTAAATGGCCATCAACTTCCTTAACATTAGGTAATGTAATTGGATTATTTAATGTAATTTCTAATATATCAAACATATCTAATGATAATGAGCTAATTGATATAATCGCATCTACATTAATATCATTATATAAAATCTCATCTAATGAAATTGTAGTAGATAATGTACCCATACCAGAAATACCACTTAATTCACCAATATTTAATGCAATATTATAATCCTTACCATTTGATGAATAAGCCTCTAATACTAGGCTCGCATCTATAACATTATCATTAGTTGTACTACTATCCATAGAATCTAATATTAAATCAGATAATCTCATACCAAAATCAAAGATGTAATATTTAATATCTCCTAAGAATTCTTCTACAGTAACCTTAACTGACTCATGGTAAGTAGAAAGATTCATGAAACCACCCTTATATTTAGCATCAATAATTATATATCCATCCATATAATAGAATGATGTTTCCTTACCCTTAATCACTGTGCTTGCAAGTAAAGACTTATCATAATTTAAATTAGCATATAATGCAAAGCTACCATCATCAAAAACATTTACCTTAACAACAAATGGTATTGATAATGCATTAAAGAAGCCTCCTGCCTCTAATGTTACCTCACCAGATATTTCATATGATTTATTAGATGCTGTAACTAAAAGTCCAGCAACTAATTCATCAATTGATGATATATCATACCAGCTACTATCAACAGTAGGTAATGTAATATTTACACTATCATTTAGTAAGCTAACCTTATTTATATCTAATCTTGTATCTTCCTTAATATATAAATCATCTAAACTTATATATGCTTTATAATTATCTTTTTCTTCTACTGATAATACTAATTTAGTGCTTGCATTAGAAGTATTTAATAATTCACTTAAATTTAAATCTAATTCTAATTTATTATTTCCAATAATCATTTCATTTAATAATTTATTGAAATCTATATTAGTTAAACTAGTATTATTACTAAATAAATTCTTAATTTGTTCAGTATCAATATCATTAAAATCAAATGTTGAATAATTATTTAAGAAGCTTAAATCAATATCTAATAATTTAGTTAATGTTCCAATAACACTTAATAAATCCTCTGCCGGAGTATACATCTTAATTAAATTATTAGGACTATTTGGATTAGTACCATATGTAATGAATAAATAATCCTCATTATATTTATCTATGTTATTCTTTATAAAGTATTCCTTAGAAATTAATTTTAAATCAATAGAATGAACCATCTTAATAGATGAATCAGTATTATATTCAGTTATTGTTCCAATAATTTCTAAATCAAATCTGCCATTTTCATAAATATAGAATAGGATATTACCATTAACATCTAAATGCTTTATATCATTATCATAAATAGACAAATCTAAATTAATATTGAATTCCTTTTCCTTTGCGATAGAAATTACTTTTTTAACAATATTAATTAAATCATCTTTATTATCCTTATTAATTGATTCAGATAATTTATCAACAAGACCTGATAAATCCATATAATTTGAATCATCAAATTCTTTATTAACGTTAATATGATTAATATCTAATTCTAAATTTAATTTATCATATTCGAATAGAATATTTGTAATATTCTCTGTAGCATTTATGTCAATATTTTTAATGCTATTGATAATATCTAATATATTAACTTCTCCAAGTAATGGCTTAATTACATTGACAATATTATCAATATTTAATTCATCAATATCGAATAATGAATTAATTACTTTTAAAATACTACCCTTAACTACCTTAATCTTTAAGCCATCATATTTAACATAAACATTATTATTTGTATAGCATACATTTAATAACATATCTAATTCATTATATTTAATATCTAAATCTAAATTGATGAATAAATCTTCCTTAAAAGATATAGCACCATTAGCCTTTATATCTAATGAATCATAGCTTAAATCTAAATCAAATGCTAATTCCTTTTCGTTAATAATCTTCTTTACATTATCAACTAAGTTATTAATGTCATCTTTAGTAATATTTTGCTTCAATAATTCAAATATACTAGCTAAGCTATTATATTTAGTCTTATCAAATTCCTTATTAACGCTTCTATTTAAAGCATTTAATGATATATTAATATCCTTATAGCTTACTTCAATAGTAGTTTCATCCTTAACTGGATTTAAATTTAAATTATGGATATTTGAAATAATTTCAAAGATGTCATAATTCTTTAATATATCCTTTATCGAATCCAAATTAAAATCAATTGAATCAGTAAATAAATTAACTATATATAGGATATCATCCTTATTAATTGATACATTAATATCATCATATGAAATATAAATAATATCATTATCATAAATAGCATTTAATTTAATATCTAAATTATTATAGTTAATATCTAAATTTAGATTCATAAATAGAGTATCTTTAAATGATATATCTCCATATGCGTGGATATTAATATCCTTATATTCTAAATTTAAATCAATACCTAATTCCTTATCATTAACAATCTTTGTAATGTTTTCTATTAATGCATTAACATCAAAATCACTAAATGTACTATGATCAATTACATCAATTGTTGAATCTGTCTTTTCTATTGATAATTCAACATTAAATCCATTTAAATCAATATTACCTGTTGCGTAATTTAATGAATAATTGCCACTATTATTAGTTATATCGAAGAATAAATTTAAATCTACTCCAAATAGATTAATAGCTGATGTTATTTTTATATTATCTCCATCTTCTACTATAGTACCTGAATTTAAGTCATTTACTATTTTATCTACATCTAATTCAGCGTCAGCGTCTAAAATTAAATCAGATAAATCTATTTTATATTTAGCATCATTAATTCTTACATAGAAGGTATTATTGTAATAATCCTCATAGAAATAATCACCTAAAGTAGCCTTTACTCTTACATTTTTTAAATCATTTATATTTAAAGCTACTAAGCCATCTAATTTAATTAAATCATTTAGGTTAACATTTAATTTTAGATTTAAGTCTCTATTACTTTCAGTTTGAAGTGATGACACAACCATAGTCATTATGTCATCCTTTTTAGCTTCTAATTTATCAGATAGGGAATCAGCCTTAGGAGCTAAATCTCTATATTTCATAAACCAATCATAATATTCTTGATTAAATTTAACATCATCATATGTAAATACATCAGTTACGTCAGTATCTGTTGTTGCCTCAACACCCATAGTTCTCACTGTATAGGTTTCTTTTATATTTTGAGATAATAATCGATAATTCTTATCAATAGTAAATGTTATTTCTATTGATGAGAAAATAGGTACTATTGTACTTCCAGATGAGGTAATGATTTCTCTTCTATACCAAAATGGAGCCTTTTCTCCATCTGGGTCTAAGCTAAATGTAATATTATAGGTGCCATCATTATTATCAATTACATTTATGTTTTCTTTATTAAGGAATGTTGAATCACAAATAATATAACCATTAGCTTGGAACGGATACCATCCATATCTCTTCTTCATTTCCTTATATGTTACACATTCAGGATCATGTTCAGAATCCCATGTAGCTATAGCATCCTTAACCTTAGTAGCTCCTCTTACTAATACCTTATTTTCTTCTTCCTTAAAGAAATATCTTTGAGCCGCAACTGATACCATTCCCGATGATACTGTAGATATCATAGCCTCACCATTTTTAACAACACGCTCATTAGCTACTTGTTGCTTAGCGATACCTGCATCTGCTATACCTGTAGTTGTAACACTAAATTCCTTTGCATTAGCAACACTCCATAATGCATATGCAATAACATTTGTTGCCTCATGTTCAGTTGGAAGACTTCCATCAGTTGGAGCCTCTAGCAATGTTGTAGTAAATTGTGCTTCTGTTTCCTCTAACTCTACTGGTGCCTTATTTCCTTCTATTATGAAATAAGTTGCCACTAGTCCACCAGCAGTCAAAATGAAGCCTAAAATACTAAATAGAATAATTAATTTTTTCTTCATATTTGCACCTTAATTTAAAGTAAAACAAACTTTACATGATATCATTATATACCATTTTTTATAAAAAATAAACAAAAAGACCTAACTTAGTAGTTAGGTCAAATTTAACAAAGATTTAATTACTTAATATTGGCAATTCTTACAGTGTCACGAGCAATCATTACTTCCTCGTTTGTAGGAATAATCCAAACCTGAATCTTAGAATCTGGTGTAGAAATGATTCTTTCATCAGAGAATGTATCATTTAACTTTTCATCTAACTTAACACCTAATACACCTAAACGGTCAATGATGTTCTTTCTTAAATGCTTTAAGTTTTCACCCATACCTGCAGTGAATGCAATTACATCACAGCCACCCATGTATACATAGTAAGCAGCGATATAGTCAACGATTCTCTTAGCTTGTACGTCGAATGTTAACTTACATCTATGATCTCCAGCGTTCATACCAGCTGTTACATCACGTGCGTCATTAGAACGACCAGACATACCTAAATATCCAGACTTCTTATTTAAGATATTAACAACCTCAGCAGCTGTCTTGTTTTCCTTTTCGCAGATGTATGAAACTACAGTTGGATCTAGATTACCAGATCTTGTACCCATTGGGATACCTTCAAGTGGTGTAAGACCCATAGATGTATCCTTACACTTACCACCATCAACTGCAGAAATTGAAGCACCGTTACCTAAATGACATACGATAGTCTTAGTCTCTTCAAGTGGCTTGCCGATTAATTCAGCAGCTCTTTGTGATACATACTTATGAGATGTACCATGAGCACCATACTTACGAATACCATACTTTGTATACCACTCATATGGTGTAGCATACATATAAGCCTCTTCTGGCATTGTTTGATGGAATACTGTATCAAATACAACAACCTGTGGAACATTTGGAAGTGCAGCTTGGAAAGCCTTAATACCAATGATATGAGCAGGATTGTGAAGTGGAGCTAAATCAGCTAACTCTTGAATCTTAGCGATAACTGTATCATCAACTAAGCAAGAATCCTTGAAGTATTCACCACCTTGAACTACACGGTGACCAACACCAGTGATTTCATCAAGTGACTTAACGATACCCTTCTCAATTAAAGTCTTTAATAATAATTCTACGCCTTCCTTATGAGTAGGTAAAACTGGATGAGTTTCTTCCTTCTTACCATTGTATTTTAATGTGAAGATACCTTCAGCTAAACCAATTCTTTCCATTACACCAGATGTAATAACCTTTTCCTCAGGCATATCTAATAATTGGAACTTAATAGATGATGAACCTGCATTAACAGCCATAATTTTTGCCATAATTAAAATCTCCTTTTATTTTTTTCTTTTTTCTCTTTTATTTATTCTTCAAAAACCAAGATTCAATTAATTTTAATGAATCATTAAATTCAATAACATTTGAGAAGCTTGGTAATTTGACCATAAAGCATTGATCCTTTATTTCCTTCTTTTGAAGTACTAGGATACTCTTAGGCTTTCCTACCTTAAACATATCATCAGGTAGCTCACAAATACCAACAATTGATATTTTATCTAATAAAGCCTTTTTAAATTTTTGGTCCTTATCATAATCAAAAAAATCATTTTGTATGATACAAATCATTGAACCATTATCATTTAAACAATCAACCATATGTAGCATTGCCTCATATGGGAAGAATTTATCATTCTCATATAAGCATGTTGGAATATCAGATACTACAATATCCATATTAGATAAATTTAAGCTCATCATATCCTGCATGAATATTTCTACATTAGTATCCATTAAATCAGCTGATATTTTAGTAAGCTTAGTCATCCATGGATCTATATCACATGCATATAATGATGTCTTCTTATCTAAATAATTAGATATAGTAAATATTAAATTACCAACACCACACATTGGGTCGAAAACATTTATTTCCTTTTTATCTGTTAGCTTAGTAATCAAATATGACATAAATATTCCTAGGGTATCAGGAGTAGTATTTCCATTTGGAATTCTCATTTCCTTAAAGCCTCTAAGAATAATAGATTGAAGTGCCTTTCTAATATCTTCTACTGAAAAATCTACATTATCAAGCTTCTTATAAATCTTCTTTAGCTTTTTAACATATGATTCATCAACATCTGATAAAACCTTACCTTCAAGAATGTTATCAGCAGTCATTTCAATTAATTCAAAATAATTTGATTTAGTTGCTTCATATAATAAATTATTTGATTCATCTAATACATCATAAAACAATTCTAGATTGCTAATTTTAACATCCTGCATATTTTATTTCACCATAGTGATTATACCATAAATAAATTCAAAGTAAATTATTCATTTAATGATTTAATATATTGTAATAACGCTTTTATATCATCAAATACTTTATCACTTTTTTCTAGCAATAATTCCTTATCTCTGTACCCATAAGAAACGAAAGCTCCTAATATATTTGCGTTAGCAACTGTTTCAATATCAACATCACTATCGCCAATATATAAGACTTTATTCTTATTTTTTACACCAAGCTTATCCATAGCATAATAAATGATATTAGGGTCCGGTTTTCTATTTAAGCCGATATTCATTTGGTCACCTAATACTAAATCAAAATAGCCATCAAAATGAGAATCTATCAATTCCTTAGCTGCCGTATAAACCTTATTAGTAACAACACCCATTTTAATGTTCTTCTCTTTTATATAATCTAATAATTCATAAATATAAGGATAAGGCTTCGTATGTACATTACAATTCTTAAAATAATATTCTTTAAATTTTTGGTGCATCACATCAATATTCTCTAAATTAAAATTGACACACCTCTTTATAAGCATTAAAATACCATTACCGATGTTTTTTCTAACATCCTCTTTTGATATCTTATTATATCCAAATTCGCTTATTGCATAATTAACAGCATCTCTTAAATCTTCTAATGTATCTAGGATAGTGCCGTCTAAGTCGAATAAAATTGCATCAAGCATAAAAATCACCTCAATATTTCGAATTTTATTCAAAACAATTCTATCATAGTATAACTGCTATGTAAAATATTATACAAAAAATCACATTTTTGTCATTTTTTTGGAATAAAATTTGTTAAAAATATATTTTCTTAAATTTTTGTACAAAAAATGCTTTAATTTTCGAATATAGTGTGCTATACTACATTTGTCGTTGCTCAAGGCAACAATATAACATATAGAAAGAAAACATAGAGAGGTTAAATAATTATGGCTTTTAAAAATGCTTATGTAAAATCAGTTTATGAAGACCTAGTTAAGAAGAACGAAGGTCAAAAAGAATTCTTACAAGCTGCTCAAGAAATTTTAGAGTCACTTGAACTTATCGTTGAGAAGAGACCTGAAATCGAAAGAGAGCACATTCTAGAAAGATTCGTTGAACCTGAAAGATTAATTCAATTCAGAGTTGCATGGTTAGATGACAACAATGTTGTACGTGTTAACCGTGGTTACCGTGTTCAATACAATTCTGCTATCGGACCTTACAAGGGAGGATTAAGATTCCATCCATCTGTAAACCAATCAATCTTAAAGTTCTTAGGTCTTGAACAAGTATTAAAGAACTCTTTAACTACATTACCTATGGGTGGTGGTAAAGGTGGTTCTGACTTCGACCCTAAGGGCAAATCTGATAAGGAAGTTATGAGATTCTGCCAAGCATTCATGACTGAGTTATATCGTCACATTGGTGCTGATACTGATGTTCCAGCTGGTGATATCGGTGTAGGTGGACGTGAAGTTGCTTATATGTTTGGTCAATATAAGAGATTAAGAAACGAATTCACTGGTGTATTAACTGGTAAGGGATTATCATTCGGTGGTTCATTAGCTAGAACTCAAGCTACAGGCTATGGTCTATGCTACTTCACTCAAGAAGCATTAAAGACATTAAAGAATGATTCATTCAAGGGTAAGACAGTTGCTGTATCAGGTGCTGGTAACGTTGCTACTTACGCTATTGAAAAGGCACAATCTTTAGGTGCTAAGGTTGTTACATGTTCTGATTCAAATGGTTGGATTTATGATCCAGAAGGAATCGATGTTGCATTATTAAAGGAAGTTAAGGAAGTTAAGCGTGCTCGTTTAACTGAGTATGCTGCTGCTAGAAAGTCTGCTCAATACTTCGAAAAGAAAAATGGTGAGCATGGCGTATGGCAATATAAGGTAGACATCGCTTTACCATGTGCTACACAAAATGAGTTAAATCTTGAAGATGCTAAGATGTTAGTAAAGAATGGCGTTATCGCTGTTTGTGAAGGTGCTAACATGCCTACTGAATTAGAGGCTGCTCATTACCTAATCGACAATGGTATCATCTATGGTCCAGGTAAGGCTTCTAACGCTGGTGGTGTTGCTACTTCTGGTCTTGAAATGTGCCAAAACTCAGCTCGTCTATCTTGGACATTCGAAGAAGTTGATTCTAAGCTTGAAGCTATTATGAAGAACATCTTCCACAATGCTCATAATACAGCTGTTAAGTATGGCGTTCGTGAAAATGACTTATTAACTGGTGCTAATATCGCAGGTTTCGAAAAGGTTTGCGATGCTATGTTAGCTCAAGGTGTATTCTAAAAACATCAACCCCTGTGCTACCCCCTAAAAAGGGTAGTACTTTTTTTTACTTCTTCTGACAAAATTAAAAGGATGCTTTCGCATCCCTAAAATAGTATATGATTATATGAATTTTCAGATAATGTTGGCATATCAACTCTATAGCTTATACCATAAGTATTGCTATTATAAGGGGTATGATCATCAGAAATACTCTTACCCTTTAAGAAATAATTTCCATTCTTATGAATAAGGCTTGCACTACTATCATTCCATGTAACATCCATAGCATACCATTTATCATCAACCTTAGCATAATTCCAAGCATGTCCACCACTTGAACCACCTGATTGCGCAAGACCTGTAGCTAATATAGTTTCAAGTCCAACAGTATCACAAATTAATTTAAAGTTCTTAGCATAGCACTCACATACACCCTTAGAATATGTTGTGTTTACTAATCCTTCAATGTTATGTGCCCAATATGCACTAGATGGTGTTGTATTATCATCTTCATAAGCATATTCAATCTTATCCATTATATATTTATTAATTGATTCATATTTATCATAATCGCTTGATGTACTAGATAAATAATTAGTATTAATATCACTTATCATAGCTAATATTTGATTATTAACTGTAGTTCTCGCATCTGCTGTTCTATATTCATAAGTAATTATCATTTGAATTGAATCACTACTTGTTAAATATCCAGTATTTAAATAATAGAACAATGGATTATCATAAATCATTTCCATTACAGCAGACGCTGCAATACTGGCATTCATATTAGATGAATATTCTGATGTTTTAAATTTAATTGCAGGCAACAAAACATATTGTTCCTTTACAGTAGATGTTGTACCATTAGAATCTGTTATAGTAACATTTATTTCTTGAGATTCATAATTAGTAGCGCTAGTTAATACCTCTTTAGCTAAGTTATATGCTTCTACATATATCTTTTGTAAATCAGAACCATTAGTATCATATGCTAAAGCTTTATAACCATAATCTTGTGTGTAATCTAATAAATAATCTTTAATTTTTAATTCTTCTTCATTTGTTTTTTCATTATCTGTAGGATTATCAACAATGATTTCATTTTCAATATTTCCAATGATTTCATTAATCTTATCACCTATTGGTTGGCTAGTGTTATCATCAGTTGTATTTCCTTCATTACCTTCAGTACCAGTACCTGTATTTTCAGGTTCTTTTTCTTTGTTATCAGTTGTTTCATTTCCTGTATTATTTTCTTCTTTTTCCTTATTATCAGTAGTTTCCTTTGTATCATCAGAAGAGAATAATTTTTCAAAATGAAAATCACAAGATGATAATGAAATAATTAATCCTAAAAACATAATACTAAATATTAACTTTTTAATTTTAGTCATTAGCATCACCTGTTATCATAATCATTATTTTCTAATATTACATCCGTTTTAGTTTCAATATTAGAATTCTTAATATCCATATTATCAACATTTTTGATATAGCCATATTCTTCTGCTTTAGCATTAATATTATCAAAATAGATATTTCTAATATGACTATTATCTAATCCCTCTAAATGGAATATTCTGTTTACTCCATTATACTCCTTTTCCTTCTTAGAGGTAACATTAGAAATATAAATCTCATCAATTATTGTATCTGGCTTTGAATCATCAGTTTTTAATAATACATTATAATAATCCTTAAATTCTCCATCATAATCAGAAGGAATAACACATTTATTATAATTGGGATTCCAATTTAAATTTATATGAAATAAATATTTAACATTGGTACAATCTAAATTATTAACATTAATATTCGTAGCATATCCCTTTCTCATATTTGATGATTTAATTCTAAATGCACAATCCGTATTAATATATTTAATATCATGAATATTAACATCATATATACCTGCCGACAATTCAGATCCTAATGTAATACCAAATCCATTTTTAATAATACAATTCCTTATTTCAATATCATAAGATGGTATATTAACTCTTATTCCATCATAATCTCTACCTGATTTAATAGCTATTGAATCATCATTTGTATTAGCAATAATATTTTCAATTAATACATTATTTGATGAATCAATATCTATTCCATCTGTTGATGGAGCATAGCTACATGCAGAATCTATAATAACACCACTTATTTTGACATCATTAGAATATAAAATATGAATATTCCAAAAACCTGAATCTTTAGATGTGATATCATATATTTCTATATTATTACAATTTTGTATTAATAGATTTCTTGGTCTTTTACAATCATAATCACATAAGAATCTAATTCCTTTAGAATCATAGCTTTCACGCATTCCACTCTTCATATCAGTACCCCAATATTTTTGGTACCAATATTTTCCATTACCATCAATAATACCCTTACCCTTTATTATTACATTAGAGCAATTAATAGCATTTATTATTGCAGGATACCATTCCATTTCAATACCTGCAACTCTAGTTTTAATATCATGGTATTTAGATTCATCTAATGTAGCCTTTAAGATAGCACCATCTTCTATTTCTAAAATCATATCTGAATGCAAAAAAAGAGGAGCAGTTAAATATACTCCCTTTTCAATTTTAACATATGAATTATTATCTATTAATTTTTGTAATTCTAACGTTTTTTCCATAAATAATACCTATATTCCAAGATAATGGCTTAATATAATCCATACAGCTAAGATAATTAAAATACATCCACCAATAATTGCAGTAATCTCAAACTTACCCTTTAATAATTTAACAATTTGCTTACCTAAGAATAGACCAATTAAAGATATTACAAATGTAATTACCATAATAATTGAAACATGTAACCAAATTGTAGTTGTTGTTGATAAATCTGAGTGTAAGGCAACACCAGTACCTAAAGCATCTATCGCAGTAGCAAATCCGAAATATAATACTTCCTTAAAACTAAATTTTTTCTCTTCCTTTTCCTCTGGTGCCTTCTTTAAATCCTTTATGCCCTCAATAAGCATCTTACCACCAATAAATAATAATAGTGCAAATGCTACCCAAGATACTATATCTGCCATAATCTTTCCAGCATCAGCTCCACCAGTTTCACCAACTAGTCTAGCAATTATTTCTACAAGCCAAAATCCAATTAATGGCATTAAAGCCTGCATTACACCAAAGACACCTGCTATAAAAAAGCTTTTCTTCTTATTTATATCAGTATAGGTTAAGCCATCAGTTACTGATACAGCAAAAGCATCCATAGATAAAGCTATACCTAATAAAACTATTTCTAATAGGATTTTAAAATCCATATAAATTTCCCCCAAAAATTATTAAAATAGGTTCATATGAACCTATTTTTTATTACCAAATTCACTAATTACTGATAAAAGCTTAGCTACATATAATGCTAAAGCTACTTCTCTTTCCTGCCACACTCTTAATAATCTGTTTTCCATAATTGCTAAATAACCAATAGTTTTTGTAAAACCAATCTTAAATGCCATAATAGATTGAGTATTAGTAGCTGTCATATATCTATTAATACCAGGTGATTTCATCTTATAATCCTTTAATTGATTAGAAACAATATAATCAACATCATTATCAAATAAAATACTAAAATCATCTGTTGTAGGCTTTTTAACACTCCTACCACAATGAGATATTATTGACTCAACACATAAATCGTTATAAACAACTATGCAATCAGTCGCGGAAACAACCTTAGCTAATCTATCTAATATAATTCTTGTATTACCTTCTAAAGAATCCCTTAAATCAATATCCTTTGTTAATGCTATAAACATATCTGGCAAATATGATGTATCCTTTCTATGAACATCAATATCCCTATGCTTCTCATCAACATAAACAATATAACAATTTCTACCCTTTGATTTACCTCTATATAAGGCCTTGTCAGCCTTTTGGAATAAATCATCAAACGTAGTTGCATCATATGGATATGAGGCAACACCTGTTGTTGCAGTAACAAATAAACGAATATCACCTAGGTCATATGATTTTCTAACACATTGCTTAGCATGATAAATATCAGTAAAGAAGGCATGAACGTTATCATATGTTGGATTATTATTTAAGTAAATAACAATGAATTCATCTCCACCATATCTACCAACAATACCATTATTGCCAATATAATTAATGAATGAATCAATAATCTTATTTAAGCATTCATCTCCAACTTTATGACCATAATTATCATTTATTAATTTAAAGTTATCTAAATCAATAATCGCAAAGGCAAAAGGCTCCTTCTTTTCGATTAGGTATTTTGTTAATCCCAAAATATAGCCTCTAGATACACAGCCTGTTAAAGCATCTAATACATATTCCATATCTAGGCCTTTAAAATATTCATATTGCTCCAACTGTTCCTTTGTGTACATAAAAAGCCTCCAAAACCGAACTCTTAACTTATTCTAGCACAAAAACAAAGGTTTGTAAAATTAGCTATTTTGCTTAACTATCACAATGTTATCCTTAATAATTAATTTATCTTCATTAATTACAATTGTTAATGCATTATCATTATATGAAAATTCATTAATTTTAGGATTCTTATAAACCTTATTTAATCCTTCATAATTAAATGTAAATACAATATCATGATCAACCTCTAATTCAGGTCTATAGCCATTAGCGATTAACTCTAAATGAGCATTAACAATTACATCGATAATTAGCTTATTATCTTTTATTTCAGCCTTCTTAATATCTAAGCTTTTTAAATCATAATTATTATAAAAGAAATCTAATGTCATAAATCACCTAATCCTTTAGCATTTCAAAATCAATTTGATTTGTTAATGATAAATCTATAAAGCACTCATTTATAGGATCCTTTGTTTTACTAATTTCACTAACAAATAAATAAGCCATAAATGTAGCACCCTCAATCATTAGATGAGAATGGTCATCCTTACCATCTAAATAATTAGAATATTGATTCTTACCAAATATCATATGATATTTTTTAGACTTTTCTTCTCCAATTTTATTGTAGTGCTCAATTGATAATTTATTTAAATCAATACATGTATGATTAGTATCCTTACAATACTTAAGCATAGCGTTTGGATATTCGCCATGGCTATTAACACATACACCATCCTTAAACATATGTCTTGTTATAGATGTAGCATAGACAATATGGCCACCCTTTTCCTCAACCCTTTTAGCAAAGAAATCTAAATTCTTTGTATATTCGCCATAAGGCTCTGTATAACGACTAGTATCATATTCCTTTTCATCATTATGACCAAAAGAGCATATTACATAATCACCCTTTTCTAGATTAGATAATAAATTATCAAATCTTCCTTCTGCTATAAAAGATTTAGTACTTCTACCATTTTCTGCATAATTATATACTAAGATTCCATCCTTAACGAAAAGCTCAATTCCTTGGCCCCAGCCAAATTGAGGATATGAATAATAATTATTCTTTTTCATTGTGGAATCACCCATCATCAATATTTTCATAAAAAACACACTCCTTAATATCATTATACTCTAGAATATGTCAATATTATCATTTTTTTGAAGTAATACTTCAAGTTAATTGTAAAAGAAAATAATTCATATTATAATGAATTATAAGAAATGTGGTGGTATTGTGAGAAAACACATTAAGAAAATAACTATAATTTTATTTTTTATAGTATTTCCATTATTGTTAACTTCATGTAAAAAAATAGAATCTAAGGAATTTACTTTCGCATCATATAAAACTAAGGATGCAGTCCCATATGATATCTATTTTGATGAGGAAAAATATTTTAGTAAGCCAGCAAGTGAATATAATCCAGAATTAGCTTCTGCAAGTGCTTGTTTAGCATTATCAGGCTTTTCAACTGCCACATCAACATATTATAAAAATGCTGATTCAAATGCTAAAAATTTATTTAAGGTATTAGGCTTTAATAATTATCTAGCAAATGAATATGGAACAAAGGTTCCAACTGATTCTTCCTTTGGTGTATTTATAGCATCGAAGCAAATTAATGATTACACACTAATAGGTATTACAGTTAGAGGCTCAGGCTATATGATGGAGTGGGCATCTAATTTTAATATTGGAAATAATGATGAATTTGCTCAAGGCTTCTTTGAAGCATCTGAAATATATTTAAATTTCTTAAAATCATATATTGAAAATTATAATATCACAGGAAATATCAAAATATGGACTGCCGGCTATTCTAGAGGTGGTGCTTCCGTAAATCTAGCAACAGGTAGAATAGATGATGGATTAGTTAATAATGAAAATATTATTTCTGATAAGGTTTCTTATACAAAGGATGATATTTATTCTTATTGTTATGAAGCACCAGCAGGTAAGGTAATTGATTTAACTCAAAATGAAATATTTGTAAAAGGAAGTAATTATTCAAATATTCATAATATTTTAAATCTAAATGATCCAGTACCTTTCGTTGCCCCATTAGAGTTTTCATTTGTAAGATATGGTGAAGATTTATTCTTACCTGATATAATTACAGATTTAAATTATGAAAAACAAATAAAATTAGTAAAAAGCAGATTAACAGATTTACCTAATTATGAATCAGTAGGTGATTATAAGCTGGATCAATTTAAAGATGAATCTATAGTTAAATTCTTAAATTATATTCCATCACCCTATGTAAATGTAACCCCATATATTTACGTAAAGGATTTAATTAATAGCTTATGTACTTCTATTGGTAATAAGGAACATTATGTAGATGTTATGCAAAAGCCAATTATGGAATTCTTTAAATTCCTATTCTCTCACCTATCTGCTAAGGATTCTGCAATTAACCTTGTAATAAATATTGGAAAAGGATTATTAATGGATGACCTTCAAGAGGTTGCCCTTTATGATTTACAAAATCATAGAGAAAAATTCATTCAAGATTTTGAAATATTAGTATTTAAAGCATTCAAAAAAATAGACTTAAAAATATCTATTACTGATGTTAGAGCCTTAACATCTGAAATATTAAAGCTAGTTGTAGGTATTTTATTCTCAGATAACGGATTTGTTATATTAAGAT
Source organism: Acholeplasmatales bacterium (assembly GCA_017449215.1). Taxonomy (GTDB): domain Bacteria; phylum Bacillota_I; class Bacilli_A; order Acholeplasmatales; family Anaeroplasmataceae; genus Anaeroplasma. Next base: position 73,174 of record JAFSJY010000070.1, read on the forward strand.
CAATAATTAATATGACTAATGTTGGGATATTAGGTAGTGCCCATGTACCTGAACTATTATTAACACATATTACATCATTAGATGAAAATTATGATTCTTCTGGTCTTACAGTTAAAAATTCATTTAATATCATTAAAGTTAAAACGGAATCTGAATTTGAATTAACAATAGATGATGATGAATACATTTATTTTGAAGATGGCGTATTAGTATCTAATCTTGTTATGAAAAAAACTAGTGGTGGATATGATATTTATATTCCAGCAGATGCTGAATTTAAAATTACATCAAATAATATGTTAAGCTATGAATTATATAATCATAACAATAGCTTTGTTAATGATAAATTAATTCAAAGCGTTACACTTTAGGAGACTAACTATTAGAAGTCAAGACTAAATTTAAAGAATTAATTAAATGAAAAAAAGAGGAATTAAAGCGTAGTTCCCCTTACCCCAAAGACTTCTAATAAAAGCCTATGTATTATTTTAAAAGATTTGAATTAAAA